>CAZNOE010001187.1:0-1788 GCA_964574525.1 uncultured Bifidobacteriaceae bacterium | reverse complement strand
TTTCAGTGGTTCGGCAAGGCCTCGCTCACGCCGACCGGCTATCAAATCGAATTCAAGATTCCCAAATCCTCTCTCGGCAACCCCACGAACGGCGCTTCGCTGGGCTTCCACATCGCGGTCAATGACGATGATAAGGTGGGTGATTACTCGCACGTCGGGTGGACCGGTCAGGCGCACCACGAGAATACCTATGGCACCTTGACGCTGGCTGGTTCCACGTCGTCCACATCATTGCGTATTGTCGAGATCAAGCCCGACTTGGCCACGGGCAACCTCACGTTGAGCTGGGAAGGCGGCGCTGGGCCGCAGTTCCAGGTAGAGAAGGCCACCGCCGTCACCGGGCCGTTCCAACCGATCGGCGCGGCACAAACGGGACGAGTCTTTACGGACCCGGGCGTGCTCAAGACCAGTGCCCAGAGCAGCTTCTACCGCATACGCTAAGGAATGTGCTATGAAAACCAACTCCCACACGATCGCCTCGAATAACGCGAAACGGCACGCCTTCGTCAAGAGGACTGACCTGACGACACGCCTTCAGCAACCGGGGCCGTTTTCCCACGAAGCCTCCTCTCGGCCTTCCCGCGGCTTCACTCTGATTGAGCTACTCGTCGTCATCGCCATCATCGCGATTCTGGCGGCGATGCTCTTGCCCGCGCTCAGTAACGCCAAAAACCGCTCCTTGCGGGTGAGTTGCACCAACAACCTTCGACAGCTCGGTTTGGGGCTGGCGATGTATGCGGACGATTCCAATGACCGGCTGCCACCCGCTGATTTCAACCCGGAGAAACTTCCTGGTTCCGGCCCATACGAGTGTTATTGGATGTTCGACGGCCCAGCAGGAAGGCCGGCAGACGTGACGCATCCACACAATCTCGCCTATCTCTGGACTTCGAAACAGATCACGACACACAGGACCTTTTACGACCCCGGCCTCCAGCATCCGGACTTGATCCTGGTTCGGTTTGATCTGAAATATTATGAGAACGCGAAGTCTCCGTGGCCAAAATGCGACGACCAGAGGGAGGCCGTGCGCGCCAACTACATGTATTACCCGCAATCCAACCAGCCAGCGAAGAACCGAGTCATCGCCGGCCAAGAGGACTGGTCCCTCGTCGCCGAGAAGGCGACGCAGTTGGTTGCCAAACGTTCCATGGTCACGGACCTGATCTACACCGTCCGAACGAGGCCGCACACCACGGCCAGGAATCCGACCGGAATCAACACCCTCTGGGGAGACGGCCATGTCTCTTTCAGCACGACGAAGGCGGCATTTGATCCGAAGCTCTGGGACCCCGGCGACGATCACTTGACCGCGCAGAATCCGGGCGATAATCCGATGAAGTTTCGAACCATCGTGTCCCTGTTGCGGCCATGAAACCAAATCTCACAAACCAAATCTCACAAACCAAACCTCACCAATGCAAACCTCACCATCAAACCCACGCCTGACCCAATGGCGTTGGTCACAGATCGTTCCCGGTCTCTTAGCGATCCTCTGGATCGCGAGCAGTGGCGTCCTTTCGGTCCACGCCGATCGTGCGACGCTGGATCCGACGCGCACCCAAACGGCTTTCCGACTCGCTGCCCCGCCCACCATTGACGGCGTGATCGACGCTGCCGAATGGGGACGAGCCGGCGGATTCCAAGGAAATTATTGGTCCATTCACCCGGATGCCAAGGCCTTGGACGGCATCGCCGCCGGCGTCTTGGGCTTAGGACCCCTCCCGGAGGATATCGACGATTTGTCGTTCAATATCTACGCCGGTTACGACGACACCTATCTCTACA
>CAZNOE010001186.1:0-1788 GCA_964574525.1 uncultured Bifidobacteriaceae bacterium | reverse complement strand
TCGTCACCGTAGAAGGCGTGGAAATGTGCGGGCGGATGTTCACGTGGGTAGAGGTAAATGCTGATGCCGTAAAATCGGGAAACTTCAGGCATGGGTGGCTTCGGGTTGCAGCGCCGGGAACAACTCCTCGACTTTCTTGCCGGTGATTTCGAGATACAAAGCGTCGGCGCAGAGGTCAATCTCGCCGGGCCACTCCAGGGAGCGCCCCTTGTGAACGATTTTCACCGAAGCGAAATGCTTCGGGTCTTTCCACGCTGCGAACATGCCTTTGCCGACCTCTGCCGAAAGACTCACCACGCCTTCCACACCGTCGTCAAAACGGAGTTTTAAGCAGTGGTCTGGCAACGGTTGAACAGTCGTGATGTGTTTCATGGCAAGAATGTGCCTCAAGCCGCTGCGGTCGCAAATCGCTGAGTCGATTTTGCCGGCTTGGCGCTCGCGCGGGCGCCTAGTCCGAGCGCGCGGCGGAGGTCGTCCGTCTTGTTGGCTTTTTCCCACGTGATGTCGGGGTCGGTCTTGCCGAAGTGGCCGTAGTTGGTCGTCTTCGAGTAAATAGGGCGGAGCAGGTTGAGCTGTTTGATGATGTTCGCGGGCTTGAAGCTGAAGACTTCGCGCACGGCTTTCTCAATCTGTTCGTCGGTGATGCCGTCCGCCGCCGTGCCGAAGGTATTAATGCAGACGCTGACCGGCTCGGGATAACCGATGGCGTAGGCGAACTGAATCTCCGCGCTCGTGGCAATGCCCGCCGCGACGATGTTTTTCGCCACGTAACGGCCCATGTAAGCGGCACTGCGGTCCACCTTGGACGGGTCCTTACCGCTGAATGCGCCACCACCGTGACGACCCATGCCACCATAGCTGTCCACGATGATTTTGCGGCCGGTCAGGCCGGTGTCACCCTGCGGCCCGCCGACAACGAACCGTCCGGTGGGATTGATGAGGAACGTGGTGTTCTTCGTAAGCAGATTCTTGGGCAAGGTTTTCTTGATGACTTCCTCGATGCAGAATTCTTTGATCGTCTTGTGCTCCACGTCGTGCGCGTGTTGGGTGGAGATGACCACGTTGATGATCTCGACGGGCTGGTCATTCTCGTAACGAACGGAAACCTGGCTCTTCGCGTCGGGCCGCAGCCATTTAACCTTGCCGGACTTGCGGATGCGGGTGAGTTCGCGGCCAAGTTGATGCGCATACATGATGGGCGCCGGCATGAGTTCCGGCGTTTCGTTGCAGGCGTAGCCGAACATGAGGCCCTGGTCGCCCGCGCCTTGCTCAGCGGTGTCCTTGCACTCGGCTTCGCGCGCGTCCACACCCTGCGCGATGTCCGGCGACTGCGACGTGATGGCGTTCATGATGAGCACCTTGTCGGCGTGGAAAACGTCGTCGTCGTGCGTGTAGCCGATTTCGCGGATGGCGTCGCGCGCGATTTGATTGAAATCGAGCTTCGCCTTGGTGGTAATTTCGCCACCGACCACGACGAGGTTGCTCTTGGCGTAAGTCTCGCAAGCGACGCGGCTGCGCGGGTCCTGGGCGAGGCAGGCGTCGAGGACTGCGTCAGAAATCGTGTCACAAACCTTATCCGGATGGCCCTCGCCGACGGACTCGGAGGAAAAGATAAAGTTCTTGCTCATGTAAATGCTTTGTTACCGTGTTTCAAAATGTCATATTGACATATCAGGATAGGATGATACTTGATTTTGCCTTTGGGTCAACAGCTATTTTAGTGACCGAATTACAGGGTGTGAGACAAAATTCTTCGATTATGCTGCCAGCGGGAGGCAATCATTGCGT
>CAZNOE010001185.1:0-1791 GCA_964574525.1 uncultured Bifidobacteriaceae bacterium | reverse complement strand
GCCGGTCTGTGGCCGTTGTTGCGCGCGCTCGGTGCGACGTCACTGCGCGAGGTGGGATTGAGAAAACCCACAGCGCATTGGCGGACATTGTTGGGTGGCTTACTGCTCGGATTCGCGTCGCTGGCGTTGGTGGCGGCCGTTACGCTCGCGGCGGGCGGACGCGCATTCATCCAAAACAACGATTCGATGCGCCTCACGGAAAAAATCGTCGGCGCCGTCCTTTCGGCGGTGGTGGTCGCGGTGCTGGAGGAAACGCTGTTTCGCGGCGGGATCCTCGGCGGACTGCGGCGCGTGTTTCATTGGCGCGTCGCGCTGGTAGCGAGCAGCATGATTTACGCGATCATGCATTTCCTGGAGAGTGCGAAGCACGAGGGCGCTGTCACCTGGCTGTCCGGCCTGGAACTCTTGCCACGCATGATGCGCGGGTTCGCGAATTGGGAGCAGATTGTGCCCGGGTTCTTCAATCTCACGCTCGCCGGCGTGTTGCTCGCGCTGGCGTATCAACGCACCGGCAATCTTTATTTTTCCATCGGCCTGCACGCGGGCTGGATTTTCTGGCTCAAAAGCTATGGCGCGATCACGACCGATGTCGCGGGCGCCAACACTTGGTTGTGGGGCACGGGCAAAATGATTGATGGCTGGCTGGCGCTCGCAGTGCTCTCGCTCACGCTGGTTGTGTTCACACGCCTGCCCTTGAAACACGAAACCGATACTATTGCGTGAATCAGCCGGCGGCAAATCTCAAAACCTGGCTCGATGCGGGCCTCGCTCTCGTCTATCCGCCGGCCTGTCAGCTTTGCGGTGAGGAACGCGCCACGGCGCAAGAGGGCCTGGTCTGTTCACATTGCTGGAGCAAGGTGCGCTTCATTCAGCCGCCGTTCTGCCAGCGCTGCGGCCTGCCCTATCAAGGCGAATTCACAACGCCCTTCGAATGCGCGAACTGCCGGGATATGGAACTGCACTTCGTCTCCGCGCGTTCGGCGGTGAGTGCGCGCGGGGTGATTCTCGACGCCATCCACCGATACAAATATCAACGGGCCCTGTGGTTTGAGTTGTTTCTCGCAGATGTTTTCCTCCGGCAGGCCGTGCCGGCGTTGGCGCAGGAGAAATGGGACTTGATCGTGCCCGTTCCGCTGCATGCCACGAAAAAGCGCGAGCGGGAATTCAATCAAGCCGAATCCCTGGCCCGGCATCTCAGCACCGCCGCGAAAATTCCGCTGAACAAAACCCTGCTCCGACGTGTCGTACCAACACGAACCCAGACGCTCTTGACCCGACAACAGCGAGCCGCGAATGTCCGCCGCGCCTTTGCCCTGCGCGCGAGCGAACGGTTGAACGGCGAGCGGGTCATTCTCGTGGATGACGTATTCACGACCGGCGCGACGACGAATGCTTGTGCGCAGGTGCTCCGGGCCGCCGGCTCGGGTGAAGTTTGCGTCTGGACAGTTGCCCGCGGACTCTGAATACTGTTGCCCATGGGAATTGCTGGTTTGCACACTGTGAACACGGTCGTAAATTTGACGGTAATCAAATGACTCCTTCAACTCAAACCAACCCGTCCAATCCAAACATCGTCCCGATCATGGCTACGACTTCCTTCACGAAAAAAACCCTGGGGTTGGATTCCAGCGAGCCGGCCTTGACGCCACCCTCATCTTCCGGCTCAGGTACCACATTCGCCCGGAAACCCAAACTGGCAGGTGCCAAATCCAAGAAACGCGGAATCCCCGAAGGTCTCTGGACCAAATGTCCGAAATGCAGCACGATGGTCTTTGACAAGGAACTGGACGA
>CAZNOE010001184.1:0-1793 GCA_964574525.1 uncultured Bifidobacteriaceae bacterium | reverse complement strand
TACTACCTCAAATACCAGAACAAACGCGCCGACTACCTCAAAGCGGTCTGGAACGCCATCAACTGGAACGAGGTCGCGAAGAATTACTGAGTTGTTCGAGGAAGATCAGCATCGCTTTCAACCCGCTGGCCAAAACCAGTGGGTTTTTCGCAGGCAGCGCGGGTCGTTCCGGTGCTATTTCATCGGCGAATAATCCGTCGCCGACATGAACACGGACTCGACTTTCTCGACCAACTTGCCGTTGGCTTCCGACTCGCTGCGAGCCTTCTGCCATTCCGGGTCTTTGCCGAAATCGTCGAATGACTTCTTCGCGGCCTCGCGGCTCTTGTGCGCGAGCATATAAACCAGTTTGTTCTCCGCGCCCTTGTCTTTGTCCATCGGTATCCAAAAGCCGACGATTTCCATGCCGTGCTTCTTGAACAACGCGCAAGTGTGGTCGCGGAAGCGGGCGTTCAGCGCCTCCAGCTTGCCGGGCGCGGCGTAGTAGGTGCGCATCTCAAACGCGCGCGAATCTTTGGCAACCGATGGACTGATGGCTGTTTTGGTTTCTTCAGCGGCTGGCGCGGTCACCGCGGCGGCGACGAGAACGGCGAGGAGCAGTGTTTTCATGATTGGATGGATGTTGGTTTGGTTGGTTAATGGACTCGATATTATTCCGGCCGGAACTGTAATAACAGAATTGCATCCCGGCTGCAACGTGCTTCCGGCATCTTGCCGGAAGTTCTGAATTGAGATTGTTCTGCCGGCAAGATGCCGGAAGCACGTTACTATTTCGGCTTCAACTGCGGAAACAAAATCACGTCGCGGATGCTTTCCTGGCCGAGGAGCATCATGCACAGGCGGTCAATGCCGATGCCGATGCCGCCCGCCGGAGGCATGCCGTGTTCGAGCGCGACGAGGAAATCTTCGTCCAGCTTTTGTTGCTCTCCGCTGGTGGTCGGGTCGTCGGGCGAAAGCTCGCCGAGGGAAATCAATCTCGGGCTTCAATGTTGCAATGAGTCCGCCTCCGGTTAAGCTTCCACCATGCAAGTGACCGTTGAATTGCCGGAGTTGCTGGTGGCGCATCCAGAAGCACCCGGTCGCGACGTTTTGGAAGCCGTCGCGATTCAGGCTTACGCGCAACGCCGCATCTCTCAGGGAAAGCTCGCTGAGTTGCTTGGCTTGGATGCATGGCAAACAGAAAAGCTTCTTGCGCAGCGCGGCATCGCCCGTCCTTTCACCTCAGAGGATTTTGAACGCGAACTGAAGAATTTGAATCAAGCTTTGTCATGACGATTGTCGTCTCTGACACCAGCCCGCTCAATTATTTGATTCAAATCGGCAGCGTAGAAATTCTTCCCCGGCTTTTCTCATCTGTCATCGTGCCGCCAACGGTTGTTTCGGAGCTTCGTCACGCGGGTGCGCCGGAAGCAGTGCGGAACTGGGCTGCGAAATTCCCCGCATGGGTGCAAAGCCGCACGCCCGAGAAGATCATGTCGTTTCCAGGATTGGGTGGCGGTGAGCGCGAAGCCCTGTCGCTCGCCATTGAACTGCGCGCGAATCTCATTCTTCTCGATGATTTGGCGGCGCGGGACATTGCTGAAACGCGCGGCTTCAAAACGGCGGGGACTTTGGGATTGCTGGCTCAGGCGCATTTGCGCGGATGGCTGGAATTCGAAGCTGTGCTGTCGAAGTTACGCGCAACGAATTATCGCATCAGCGACGAAGTCGTTGAACGCGTGCGAGCGATGGTGTTGAAACAAACAAAGGCGTGAACACGGATTTGGTTCACTTCGGTTTCAACTGCGGGAACA
>CAZNOE010001183.1:0-1793 GCA_964574525.1 uncultured Bifidobacteriaceae bacterium | reverse complement strand
GCGGCGTTCTTGGCGCGGATGGTGATGCCCTTCTCCTTCTCCAGGTCCATCGAGTCCATCAGGCGTTCCTCCTGCGACTCGTGCTGGTTGGCGCGGAACGTGCCGGACTGTTTGAGCAGGCAGTCCACGAGCGTCGTCTTGCCGTGGTCCACGTGCGCGATAATCGCAATATTTCTTATGTGCTGCATATCAAATGTCACCGACTTCTTCACGTCGTAATAATAACAGCCGCATCCAACTGACGCGACCGGGAAACGCCGGCTGAAAGCCTGCGGTTACAACGCTGCGGAGCTTACCGAGCCACGCAGCATGGCAGTTTGTGGCTGAAGGTCAAGCCGCGCGTCGAGGTAATTTGGGAGGTTCGGCCTCCAGCCTTGGACGCGCTGGGAGCGCTGGCATCCTTGCCGGCGCGTTGTGGTCGCACACTGGGAAACCGGCCGGTTTCCGGTCCGGCGCAATACTCAAGCCTCCGGGTCCGCGCCGAATCGGATGCCCGCGCTTCGTTTGCCCTGCGATGCCGCGCGATACACGCGCAACTGCCCGTGAGTGTACCGGCCACCGAGTGATTCCACCGCGCCGCTCGGATTCCCAAAACCGAACCGCCTGAACGCCCCCGCGATGTCTTCCTGTGCAGTCGCGTCGAGTAACGTATCCACATCAATCCCTTCGCCAGCGAGCATGGCTTCCTCCAAGTGACCGTAAATCGTGCCGTCTTTGAGGCCGCGGATTTGCGCGATGTCGGTCACCGTCCGGCCTTGCCGGAAGAAATGCAGCGTCTCGCGCACGGTGTCCGTGAGACGCGAGCGGCGCGGCATCGGGATGGCAGGTTCAGCGAAGGAATCATCGGCGAAAATCTGACGGACGTTCGTGTGCAAGTGAGTCGCAATCTCGCGCAAGAAAGCTTCGCCGAATTCGTGCAGCTTTTTCTCTCCCACGCCGCTAATGCGTGAGAATTCTTTCTCTGTTGAAGGATAGAACCGCGCCATCTGGCGGAGCGCCACGTCGGAGAAGACGATGTACGGCGGCACGCCGCGTTCGTCGGCGAGCTGTTTGCGGAGTTGGCGCAACTTTTCGAATAACGCTTCGTCACAAGCGATTTCACCGGCGCGATGTTTCTCCGGCTCGGGCGCGGTGACGGGTTTCGTGAGGGTGATTTTCTGGCGCGACTTCAGCGCGACTCGGCCCTCGTCCGTGAGTTCGACGATGTTGAACTTCTCCGCGTTTTGAAAAAGAAAGCCAAGTCGGATTAGTTCGCGGCCGATGGCGGCCCATTCCGCCCGGCCATGTTCGCCACCGATGTTGTACGTGGAGAGCGTGTGGTGGCCGAACTTGCGGACCTTTTCCGTTTCCGCACCGCAGAGCACTTCGACGACGTGCTGGACGCCGACACCGAAACCGCCTTTCTCGCGAATGCGATAGACGCACGAGAGGAATTTCTGCGCTGCCAAGGTGCCGTCCCAGGTCTGGCGCGGCGCGAGGCAATTGTCGCACCCGCCGCAGTTTGGAGCGCCGAGCACCGCCTCGGCCTGTTGGAGTCCAAGCTTTAGCTTGTCCGGGGAACAGGCTGAAGCCTGAACTCCAACGGAACACGCCGGGTCGGAGACCGGCGCTCCAAACTTCTCTCCAAAATATCCTAGCAAGAATTCCCGCCGGCACGTCGCCACCTCCGCGTAATGCACGATCTGCTCCAGTTGCGCGCGGGCGATTTCGCGTTCCTTGGGATCGGGCTTCTCGTCAATGAAACGGCCATATTTGACGCGGTCGCCGGGGCTGAAGAGCAGCAGACATTCGCT
>CAZNOE010001182.1:0-1794 GCA_964574525.1 uncultured Bifidobacteriaceae bacterium | reverse complement strand
AACTGTGCATCGTAATGAGCGTAACGGCGTCGCCTTTCGCCTCTTCCTCTTCTTCTCGTTCGGTATCGAGCGCAATGTCTTCCAAAAAGGTTTCCAGGCGGTCGTGGAGCGATTGGTCGGCGCGCATGTTGTTGTCCAGCGTCGCGACAAGGTCCAGGAGGCCGCGAACGCGGTTCTCGCCGGCTTCCTTGTCCTTTTCCGAGCGGCGCAAGTCGTTCAGATAACCCGTCTCATCGAGAAAGTGGCGCGCCCAGGATTGAAGAGAGTGTGCGCGTTGAGTCGGGAGAGCAGTCCGTTCCCCCTCACCCTGACCCTCTCCCCCTCCGGGGGGGAGAGGGGACAGCGAAGCTGGTCTTTCTGAATTCCTAACGACGTTCGATTCGGCAACCAACTGACGACGATTCTCCCTCTCCCCTTCGGAAGGGGAGAGGGCCGGGGTGAGGGGATTGCGGTGAGGGCTGACCCGCGTCCGCTCGACAAATTCGACAAACGCTTCGATGGCCTCGCGTGTCCTTGCCTGAAACGTCGCTGTGACCGCCGGATTCTTCATCGTGGCAAACACCGGTGCTTTGCGCTCGTGGCTGGCGGCGAGCAAACGCTCCATCGTCACGTCACTCAATCCGCGCGCCGGTACGTTCGCGATACGCAACAGGCTCACGTCGTCCTGTGGATTCACGAACGTCTTGAGATACGCGAGAAAGTCCCGCACTTCGCGCCGGTCGAAAAAACTTTGCCCACCGATCAAATGATAGCGGACGCTTGCCTGACGTAGCGCGGTTTCCAGCGGACGCGATTGCTGGTTGGTGCGGAACAGAATCGCGTTGTCCCGCCACGGCGTGCGTCGCGCGAGTCGGGCGAATTCAATTTGCTCGACCACGCTGCGCGCTTCTTCCTCATCGTCGTTGAACGTCTGCAACTTGATTTTCGTGCCGTGGCCTTTGTCGGACCACAGTTGCTTCGCGCGCCGGCGGACGTTGTGCTTGATGAGCGCGTTGGCGGCGTGGAGGATCGTGTTGGTCGAGCGATAGTTTTGTTCCAGCTTGATGATTTTGACCTCGGGGTAGTGCTTTTCGAGATCAAGCAGGTTGCCAACCTCCGCGCCACGCCAGCCGTAGATACTCTGGTCGTCGTCGCCCACGACGCAAAGGTTGCGATGCTTCTGGGTGAGCAAGTACACAAGCTGGAACTGCGTGGCGTTCGTGTCCTGGTATTCGTCTGCCATGACGTAGCGATACTTTGCGCGGCAGGCTTCCAGCGCCTCCACGTGCTCGGCGAATAACCGCAACGTCAGCAAAATCAAATCGTCGAAGTCCACGGCGTTGCAGGCGTGGAGGGCTGACTCGTAACGCTTGCGAACGTGTTCGGCCATCGCATGCACGCTTGGGTCGCCAAACACAGCTGCGCGTTCACCGCCGTTCTTGAAACGGCTGAGTAAACTGAGAATTGCTGCCGGATCGGTCTTCTCACTCCCGCCGCGCGGGACCGAAATGTTCGCGAGGATCTTTTTGATTGCGCCCAGTTGTTCGGACTCGTCGTAGATGACGAAATTCCGTTTGTAACCGAGACGATCAATGTATTGGCGCAGGATGCGGGCGCAGAGGGAGTGGAAGGTGCAAACTGTAGGTTGAGAGTTGAGAGTTGAGGGTTGAGAGTTCGGATTTTCATTCCTTGGTTTCCTTGGAATCAATCGGGCGACCCGTTTTTTCATTTCGCGCGCGGCTTTGTTGGTGAACGTCACGCCAAGAATATTGCCTGGCGCGATGCCTTTGCTGATCAGGTGCGCGATTCGGAAAG
>CAZNOE010001181.1:0-1794 GCA_964574525.1 uncultured Bifidobacteriaceae bacterium | reverse complement strand
CGACAAAGTGAAGGAATACATCGTGGACCTCGTCTGCGCCACGCGCGAGCCGGAGCAATACAAGATTGCGGTCAAGGACTTCATCCAACTCGGCGCCTCGCCGCGCGCGACCATCAACCTGACGCTCGCCGCCAAAGCCTACGCGTTCCTGAAAGGGCGCGGCTACGTGACGCCGCAGGACGTGAAAAGCATCGGCATGGACGTGCTGCGCCACCGCGTCGCCATTACCTACGAAGCCGAAGCCGAGGAAAAGACCAGCGAGATAGTGATCCAGAAAATCTTTGATGAACTGCCCGTGCCGTGAGCGGATCCGAAAAGAACTTTTCTGAAACGACTGAACGCAAAGGCAAGCGTCGAATGTCTTGGTTCATCTTTGCAGCAGCACTAATTGGCTTAAGCGTCCTGATCTGGCCGCGTAAGCCGAAGGGTCCGGTTTTCGAAGGAAGAACCATCGCCGAATGGTTCGATGAGGCCGCAGAAAACCAGGGATGGCTTTACTCGTCGAAAAGCCCCTTAGCGCGCGACGCATTTGAATACTTTGGGGCGCGAGCGCAACCCTTCCTCTTGCAATGGGCGCAGAAAGAACCTCCGGCACTGGCGAAGCTTCGTGACAACTGGCTGTCAAGCTTGCCGAAATGGCTGCAAACGTGGCCGCGTAAGATTCACTCGCAACAATGGTATGTGGAGCGCCGCCGACTTGCGCTTCAAATGCTCGGTTTCGTGGAGCAATGGGAGCGCGCGCGTCCAGGCGGCAGCAAACACGCGGCGCTTCGGCTCGCCACGAATGCGTTGCCCGTTTTCGTCCGGGCGCTGGGCGACACTAATCAAACAATCCGCCTTACCGCGGCATGCTCGCTGCGCAACCTAGGTGAGAACGCTTGGCCAGCGATACCAAACTTGACCGAATCCGTAACCGACTCCTATTTGCAGGTCGCCATTGTGTCGATGCAAACGCTGGGAAATATGGGCTGGCGCGCAAGCAATGCGGTGCCAACGCTCGCAAGCATTGCATGCGACCAGGCGAATCCGCTTCGAGTTGAAGCAGTCAAGGCTTTGGGCGCGATTGGCCCGGCGGCTCGGTCGGTGTCGCCAAAGTTAGCCTCGTTCCTCACAAATGACGTTACAACGACGCAGGCAAAGAATTCAGAGTCCGCCAGTCAAGACGACACAGACCAACTCGCGTCATTCTTGAAGAATGCTGGCAGGTTACCGCCAAAGGGGAATCCGGTTTCGGAACAATCTGCTCTTTCGAACATTCTCAGGCACGTGAGCGCATGGCCACCGAGTAACGCAGTCACACCCTTTGCTCTCAAATTGCCGCCCGGTTCAGTGGTCAGTTCAGTAGTCACGTACGGAAATCCTCCAACCCGTCTGACTGTCCCCAATGATCGGCAGTTCAGAGATGCGGTGGCGGACGCGTTAGTCAAGATCGGGGAGTTATCCGACGCAACAACGCCAGCACTGGAGCGTATGCTCCAGCCCGAAGGCCCGAACCGAGCCACGCTGGCGGTCGCGATGTGGCAGCGCAACCCGGAGGATTCAACGGCTCAGCGTTACATTGTTGGGACGATGAGATCGGATGATTGGCTGCACCGAATGCGCGCGGCCCGATTGCTTGGCGAAGCGGGCACAAACGCGGCAGTCTTTCTCCCGGAACTTCGCCGATTGTTGGAGGATTCGGAGTTGCTTGTTCGGAAATCTGCCACGTCCGCCGTTGAACGTGTTACTTCGACACCGCTATGATTCCCCGCGAGATTCTCAAAAAAATCCGGCAGATCGAGATTCGCACGAACC
>CAZNOE010001180.1:0-1796 GCA_964574525.1 uncultured Bifidobacteriaceae bacterium | reverse complement strand
ATCGCAATGTGGCGCGTGGTCGCTGCAAAGAATTTCAATCGTGCCGTCGGCCAGACCCGCGAGAATGGCTTCGCGGTCGCGCGCTGAACGCAGCGGTGGGTTCATTTTGAAATTCGTGTCGTAGGCGGGCCACGCGGGCAACCCCGGACGCCCGTCGAAGCCGAAAACGCCTCTGCCGTCGCTGGTCCAGAATTTTTCGCTGCCCGCCACGGCAGAATCGGTGAGCGTGAAGTGATGGGGGCAGGCTTCCCCGGAGATGGCCAGGCCGCGTTTTTTCGCCGCGCGCAGAAGTTCGACGCTTCCCGCCGCGCTCAAATGCTGGCAATGCACGCGCGCACCCGTTAGTTCAGCGAGCAGAATGTTGCGCGCCACGATCATTTCTTCACCGGCCGCCGGCCAGCCTTGCAGACCGAGCGCGGTGCTCCAGTAGCCTTCGTGCATGACGCCTTGGGTCACGAGCGAATAATCCTGGCAGTGATCCATGACCGGCAGATCGAACATTTTTGCGTATTCAAGCGCGTGGCGCATCAACTCGTTGTTCTGCACGCAATGACCGTCGTCAGTGAGAGCGACCACACCCGCGCGTTTGAGCGAACCGATGGACGCCAGTTCCTCGCCCGCGATGTTTTTGGTGAGCGCACCGGCGACGAACACATTGACCAGGTTTTCTCTGGCGGCGCGTTCGTGAATCAGCGCCACGGTGCCGGCGTTGTCAATCGCGGGTGATGTGTTCGGCATGCAGACGATTGAAGAAAAGCCGCCACGCGCGGCCGCCGCCATTCCGGTGGCTATGGTTTCCTTGGCCGTCTGGCCCGGCTCGCGGAGATGAACGTGCAGGTCAATCAACCCGGGACAAACGACGAGACCGCTCACGTCGAGCTTTTCGCTTTCGGGCGGCGTTTGCCGCGCGACATCGGAGCCGATGGCCGCGATTTTACCGTTGAGGATCAATAGATCAGCGACGGCATCGAGGCGATTGGCGGGGTCTATGACGCGCCCGCCGGTCAGAAGCAGCGAGTTCATGCGCGGCGAGAATACGGTTGGCCAATTGACAAGGCAAGCGCGGGCGGTATGATTCGAGCGCTGCAAGTCTTGCGGACTTGCAACGTCGAAGCGCGAGAGCGCAGGCGGGCGTAGTTCAATGGTAGAACGGAAGCCTTCCAAGCTTCACACGCGGGTTCGATTCCCGCCGCCCGCTCCACTTCAATTCTCCTTCTAAAATCAGGCTTTTCAGCGCATTCACTCCCTTCCCCGATTGCCGTTGAAGCCCCCACCACCGGTTTGTATCGTGCGCGCGATGACGCCGCCGGAACGGAGCACGAAGACTTCTCCCCTCGCCGCGCCCGTCCCCACGCTTTGGGGCGTCGGCACGGAGCGCGCGGCGCAACTGGCGCGACTCGACATCCTCACCGTGGAAGATTTGTTGCTCCATCGCCCCCGCCGTTACGAGGACCGGCGGCATTTCCGGGCGATTGCCGAATTGCGGCTCGACGAGGCGGCGCTGACGCGCGGCACGGTCGTGGCGCTGGGCTTGAAGCGTTATCGCCAGGGCGCGAAATCAGTTTTTGAACTCATCCTCGATGACAGCACGGCGCGGCTGCATTGCCGCTGGTGGAATCTGCCGTTCATGGAAAACTATTTCGCGGTTGGCAACGAGGTGGTCGTCTTCGGCAAACCACTTTCGCTCAAGCCGCGCACGATGGACCATCCGGAAACGGAAGTCGTCGAGGGCGGCGAGGAAAGCTTCATCCACTTCAACCGCATTGTGCCGATTTATCCGCTCACGGAAGGTTTGC
>CAZNOE010001179.1:0-1799 GCA_964574525.1 uncultured Bifidobacteriaceae bacterium | reverse complement strand
GTGCGCGCGGTGGATGCGGACGCGATTGAATCCGTGAACTCGAACGAGCTTGCGGTGATTCTTCCGCCAGCGGCACCGGCGAATCTGAGGCGGAATTAAATGCGTCTAAAGAAATGCAGCAAATGTGGTGTTGTTAAAGGCTCAGACTGCTTTTCCAAGCATTACCGATTCAAGGACGGTCTTCAGTATAACTGCAAATCTTGCTGTAAGCAGATTAGAAGGGAACCGGAAAACATTCTTAAAGGGCGTGAGAACGCCAAGCGTTGGGGTCGCACGGCAAATGGTAAAGAAAGCATGCGCTGGCGTCAGGTTAAACGCAAGTATGGCCTCTCAAAAGAGGAGTATGAAGCCTTATTTGTTCAGCAAAATGGGGCATGCGCTATTTGCGACGCTAGCCCTAATGGGAAACCGCTTAGTGTTGACCATGCTCATGAAAGTACCATTGTTCGCGGATTGCTGTGTGCCAAGTGCAATACCGGGCTTGGTAATTTTGGGGACAGTGTTAAATTTCTAGAAAGGGCCGTAGTCTATCTGGCTGCGTCGAACCTGAGAAAGAACTAAATGGCAACCCATCGCATCCCGATTCTTGGATGGAAAACGGTTCCCGACACTTCTGGAAATTGTTGGTTTGAGCCGTACACGATTCTGGCAACGAATGACGTTTGGGGCTACTTGATTGCCAGGTTTGGCGCTTCCAACGCCGCTGCGCCGACTACCCGGATAGGATTGCGCGGAAGTTTTGATGTTCCTCAGAACTATGTAGGTACGGCCAAAATCATTATCCATTGGACAAGCACGCTCACCAGTGGGGATGTGGCCTGGGACATAGACTACCGTGCAATCGGCGGGGATGACACGGAATCGCTTGACCAAGCAGGCACGCAAGAAAGTGCCACGGTGACGGATACGGCCCCCTCCGCCGCGAATGAGAGACAAACCGCAACAATCACTTTGACCAGCGCAAACCTTGCAGCAGGTGACACCGTGCAGTTTGAACTGTTTCGGGATGGCGCGGACGCCGCCGATACACTGGCGGGTTCGGCTATGTTGCATGAATTGCTTTTCGAGTATGCCGATGCGTGATTTATGAGTAGAGACTTTGACGGCATAGGTGATTTCCTCGGTGCGACGAGCACTGCGGCGCTCAACATCACCGGAGCACTGACCATTTCCGCTTTTGTGAACCTTGATGTTGGTTCTATATACCACGAAATAGTCGGCAAAGAAAATGCAGCGGACCCTGGGGGAACAAACAATCCTTATACGTTCCGCACCACAAACGATGCTGTGCCTAAGTTGCTTCTTTTGCGCGCTAGCGCCGGAACATACGTCAGCGCGACGAGCACGAACGGATTCTCTACTGGCGCGTGGCATCATGTAGCCGTCAGCGATTCGACTGGGTTGAATGGCGTAACTTTCTACATTGATGGACTACAGGATTCCACCGGCGACATCAACCTAGTTCCTACCACAAGCACGGGGAATTGCCGTATTGGAAAACGCGGAGACGATGCTTTGTTTTTGGATGGGAAAGTGGCCTTTGTCACCATCCACAATGTTGTCCTGACTGCCGGAGAGATAAGGCAACTTTCACAAGGGAGACCTATTTATCGCGGACTAGTCGGGTTCTGGCCGCTCTATGGAGTTGGTTCCCCGGAACCAGATTACTCTGGAAACGTCCAGAGTATGACGATTACTGGTGCATTGCAATCCAATCATGCGCCCATTGCTTCGCCCTTTGGTATGGATTATGGCTGGCGCGGCGCATTTACGGCGGCGGCTGCCGCGGCTGGGAATCC
>CAZNOE010001178.1:0-1799 GCA_964574525.1 uncultured Bifidobacteriaceae bacterium | reverse complement strand
GGCTCATGTTGGCTCGCTTGGCCAAACCTTGAGGAGTTTTCAAACAGGCTCTTAGCTTCGCCGCCACCGCCTCCGTCTCCCGGATCGCCGCGTCCAACTGCCGCAAGATGTCGGCAATCTTCTCGCCTTCCTTCGGCTCGCACGGAATCCAGAGCGGCGCGTTCTGCACCGCCCCCTTCGGCAGCCCATACCGCGTCAGGCCGTTTGCCTGTTGCCCGAAATAACGCGCCAGCCTTGGATGGCGGAGTTGCTTGGCGAGAAACGCGGGAGCAACTCGGTTCGCGTTTGGCCGGAGCATGACAAGATGGTAGCCGCACACCAAATCCGGAGCGGCGTAGTCCACGAGTGCCGCGATGCCGATGTCGTCCGGGGTTTCCGAATCCTTGGTGATGATGACATCGCCAAGCCGCACACCGAACTGCGCAATTTCCGACCGCGTCGCGGTGGCACGCATGAACAGAAGGTCGTCCGTGATGTATTCGTTCTTGTAAACGTCAACGTAGTTGCAAAGACGCACGGGCTGTTCGCCAGCGTGAGATTTCTTGTCCACGCTGCTGAATGAAGCATCGGCCACGCTGTTGAGTGGCACTTCCTGCCAGTCTGTTGGGCAAACATCAGCCGGCATACCCAAGCTCCTTTAACATTCCGTCAAGGCGACTGCCCACCTCCGCCCGCGTGGTTGAGCGAGCAGTGAGCGAGAGGCGGTATTTGTCCCACAGATTTTCCACAGCGGCCACGACCTGTTGCCGGTGGGCCGTCACGCCCGCGCTCAACACGCGCACCAGCGCTTCGCGGGAGAGATCGAGCACCAGCTCGCGCACCTGGTCGGCGGTAAGCATGGCACGCGCGGATTCCAACCGTTCGAGTAGCGCCTGTTCCAGCGCGCGGAGTTTTTTGCGGGCGTCCGACAATTTGTCACAAATCTCTTCGTAGGGCGCGAGCTTGGCCTTGATGTCATTCATCTCCGCCAGCACGGGCGCGATCTCCGCTTCCAGTTGGTCGAGTTCAGCACGCAACGCGGTGGCGTTCTGGCCCGCGAGTTCGGCAGCGGCGATGGATTCCTTTTCCTTTTTGCCAGACTTGAGCGTTTTGATGCGGTCGAGTTGGCCGGCGATGGAGTTTTTCAACTCCTTCAATTCGTCTTTGAGTTCCTTGGCATAGTTGCGTTCCTCGGCTTCGTCTTCTTCGCCTTCACCCTCCCCGCCGTCGTCCGGCCCGCGTTCGAACGCGACCTTTTCCTCTTCCAAGCGGGCGACCACCGCAGCGGCGTCCTCGACTTCGCGCAAGTAGTCGGGCAGCAGGCGGCGCACGAGCTTATGCTCGCGAATGGCGTCGCGGTCCTCTTTTTTGCTCTCGGCGTCCTCAATGATGTCGCGAATGGTGTCAATCCAGCCATCCACGAGTTCGTCGAAGCCGCGCGCGGAGATCGTTTTGAATTCGTCGCTCTGCTCCTCCCACCACGTGACCAGCGCGCCGGCGCGTTGAAAGCGGTCGAGCAAATTCGCGGGTTTGAGCGCGTCGTCGAAAGTCTTGAGGAACTCGGCGCGGATGATCATCGGGTCACGCGTGCTCGGCAGACCGGCAAGACGGGGCAACGCGTTTTTCCACCACGCGGCGAGAGCGTCGAGGAGTGTGTGTTCTTTTGCTTTCACGCCTGGGTCTGTTTCGATGGCGGCGCGGAGATCGGGGCGGACTTTTGTCGCTGGGGAGAAATCCAGATAGAGAGTGGAACGCTCGCCCTCAGCCCGGCCCCACCGCCATTGAAAGAAGATGACCATGTGATGTTTTTGAATGTACAA
>CAZNOE010001177.1:0-1801 GCA_964574525.1 uncultured Bifidobacteriaceae bacterium | reverse complement strand
CTTCTATTGCTTGCTGTTTCAAAGTCTTTTGAAGTGCTTCAGATAGTTTCTTGCCTTCTTCTTTAGACTTAACCGCCTTCTCGGACTCATCCAAAAGCATAGTGAAAGCGTCGAACAAATCTTTTGGAAACGATGGAGCGTGAACGACGAGACATCCTGCAACAAGCTCGATGTGCGCCTTCTTAAAATTGCGTCCCGGATCGTTCATTTGTCTCTTAGCCTCATCAAGAACTTGAGGCGTGAGCGGTGGCTCGGTTTGATACGCTATTTTCGTGGCATCCGAATATTCAGATTTTATCGCGATGATTTTCATAAGGTGTTCGCTATGCAGTCTAACGCTAGAGGTGAGGCACAGCCTGTAAGAGCCTGTTTGAAAACTCGTCAGGGCTTGCCCAAGCGAGCCAACATGAGCCGAATCATCGCGACATATACCATGACCTCGCCAGTCTGCGCTTGGCGTTCGTAGTCTCGGTTCAATCGGCGGGAGCGTCCCAGCCAACCGAAGGTGCGCTCGACCACCCAGCGGCGCGGCAACACTTTGAAAACATGCATCTCGGTGCGTTTGACGATTTCCACCGTGCAGCGCCAGAGCTTGAGCGACCAAGCGACCAAGGTGCCAGCGTAGCCACCATCGGCCCAGAGGTGTTTGAGATGCCGCCGCGAGTTCTGGCCAAAGAACCGCTCCAGCAATTGCCGCGCACCGTCCCGGTCTTGAATGTTGGCCGGCAGCACCATGACCAGCAGCACCAAGCCCAGCGTGTCCACCAACACATGACGCTTGCGCCCGTTTACCTTTTTGCCGGCATCGTAGCCGCGTTGGTCGCTGCATTCGGTACTCTTGACGCTCTGGCTGTCGAGGATCCCGGCCGTGGCGTGGCGCTGGCGTCCTTCCACTTGCCGCAGATGTTCCCGCAGATGCGTGTGAATCTGCTCCCAGAGCTTGTTGCGTTTCCAGAGCCGGAAGTAATGATAGACCGTGCGCCACAGCGCGAAGTCCTTCGGCAAATTGCGCCACTGGCATCCGGTGCGTACGAGATAGAACATCGCGTTGAGCAGTTCTCGGTAAGTGTGCTGGCGCGGGCGTCCCGTCTTGCTGGGCTTGGGAAAACAATAATTGATGAGTTGCCATTCGGCGTCCGTCAGGTCAGTTGTGTATCGCATCCCCAGCGTGTAGGGGATCCGCTCCAAAGGAACCAGCTTATCGTTAACGCCAACATTCCGGGGTTTTCAAACAGGCTCTTAGACGAAAAAATGGATGTTATTGCTCCGGATTTCTTTGCCACAACTGGAAGTCGGCATCAAAGTTAAATACCTGCGGCCCGGAAAAGACTTGCCGGACAAAGGGAACGAAGCCATCAATCCAGACGACCATGAGTGAGAAGTTTCTCGAAGTGGGGGAGAGCGTGGTGGAGATCACGCCGCCGCTGGGAGTTGAAATGGCCGGGTTTCACAAACCGCCGGGCAAAGAGCGGCGCATCGCCGGCATCCGGCAACCAACCTTTGCGCGGGCTTTGTTCATGCGATTGGGCCGGACGCAGGTGGTCATCGTTTCGTTGGAGGTGATCGGCGTTTCGCGCGCCTTCGCTCAACGCGTGCGAAAACTCGTGGCCAGAAAAACCGGCGTTCCGTCGGCAAACATCCGCATCTGTTCTACGCATTCGCATTCTACACCGACGTTGCTGTTCCTTCGGCAATGGGGTGCGGTGTACGAAACGTATCGCGACTTTGTTGCCGGGAAAATTGTTGAAGCGGTCGGGTTGGCGAAGAAAGATCTCGCGCCGGCGGATACGTATGTCGGCAG
>CAZNOE010001176.1:0-1802 GCA_964574525.1 uncultured Bifidobacteriaceae bacterium | reverse complement strand
TGTGACTGGGATGAAGTCTGGAGGCTAAATTAAGAACGATGTCCAGATGCGCGCCGAGAACCAGACGCATCTCATTAACACCCGCTTCAGCGGGGTGATCGCCGCAAGGAAGCGCGACACAACCGCTTCAGCGGTTTCCCCGTTTGCAGAAAAACCACTAAAGCGGTTCGACCGTCACGTTCGCGTATCCACCCCGCTGAAGCGGGGTGTTAATCAGAGGGGCTGCAATAAACTGAGATGCGAACCAGCCTTGACTTGGGCTGCGGGCCGTTTTAGGTGAATGGTATTGTAACTCCAGCGGCCCGTGCGGTGCCGACTGAAACCCAAAATACTCATATGAGAATGCGCGTCGTTTGGGGTGGTTTTTGCCTGGCATTTTTGGTGTTGCTGGGCGCCTGCAGCAAGTCGAGCGAGGCCGACAAACTGCCGCCAATGGAATTCGAGGGTGTGAAAGTGGATACGCCGCGGTTAATGGCAGAATTCGTGAATGCCCCACCACAGCTCCAGCAGCCGGTGAACGAGGCGGTGACGAAAATGCGGTACAAGCAGTACCTCCAGGCCATGATGGCGTTGGATCAAGTTCTCAACAGCCCGGGCTTAAATGACAAGCAGAAGAAATTGATAGCCCAAGTCATCGGACAACTTAAGGAAGTAATTGCAAAAGCTCCTCCACGGCCAAACCCATAGAATTGCGACAGCAGCAAGGTGGTCTGGTTGCTTGCGGACGCGGTGCTGCCGGCCGGTTGACAGGGAAAGGCGGACAGAGTGTCCGTGATTGTGCAAGGGAAGGTAGTCTGAGGAATGGGGTGGGGTTGTGCCGAACAGCGCAACAGGCGGCAAAATCCCGCGCGAAGTCTCTCCCTCTGGAATTGCGCCCAGGAAAACCGTTCGCGCACCCGCTGGCGCATATTTCTCGTTGGGGGGTGCAGCGGTCGGCGACAAGAATCGCCCGGCGGAACGAACGGCGCGGGCCACGACCCAATAAATCAAAGAAGCGGCCTTCGTTTCCGAAGGCCGCTCGCGAGTTGCTGAATCTGTATTGCAGAAGCCGCGTTCAGGCTTCCCAACCCTTGCGATTCTGGCGGCGGACGAACTGCTCGGCTTCCTTCAGGTTGGTGGACTTCATGTTCGGTCCATCCCACTCCATGCGCTTTCCCTCGCCGACGCGCAAGGCGACACAGCCGAGCAGAATGATCTCGGTGAGATACGCGGCGATGTCGAAGTTCGAGTAGGAGGGCGTGCTTTCCTTCATCATCCGGAACCATTCTGCCTTCTGGCGGAGATCGCCGTTGCTGTCGCCTTCGTTGCGCGGGATGGACTGGGGAACGGCTATGCAGGCATCGTGCTTTTCGCCGGGGACCATTTCGTCCTGACCTTTCATCGCGACAAAGAAGCGCGCGCCGTAGTCGTCCGGCGAGAACAGCTTGCCCTTTTCACCGATGATCAGCGCACCGGCAACCGGGAGCGTGCCCATCGTGCCAGCGATTTCCTTGGTCACGTCCGCATCGGGCCGCACAGGCTTGAATGCCTCCTTGGGATTTCCGTCGTACCACCAGAATTTCAACGGCGGCAGTCCTTCTCGCTCTGGAAACTCAAAGCGGAGGCGGGAAGTCAGCGGGAAAGTTTCCGGGTAAACACGCGAAGCGACTTCGCATTCAACCACGTTCGGGTAGCCGAGTTTTAACGCGCGGAACGGCATGTTGACGGTGTGACAGGCCATGTCGCCCAGCGCGCCGGTGCCAAAGTCGTACCAGCCGCGCCAGGCAAACGTGTGATAAACATCTTTCTTATACGGCCGCACG
>CAZNOE010001175.1:304-1808 GCA_964574525.1 uncultured Bifidobacteriaceae bacterium | reverse complement strand
CACGAACATACCCGGCGTGACCGGCAGCAGTCATACGGTGGCCAGCGTGCAACCCACCAACGCCGGCAATTACTCGGTGGTGGTCACCAATGTGGCGGGGTCCACGACGAGTTCCAACGCCGTTTTAACCGTAAACGATCTGACCACAGCCAATGGCCCCAGTTTGCTGACGCGCTGTGCGGGCCAAAGCGCCGACTTCAACACCATGGCCTTTGGCACCGGACCGTTCAGCTATCAGTGGAGCAAGGACGGGATGAACATCTCCGGGGCAACCGGCAGTTCCTACACCATCGCCCCGGTCGCGGCGGCCGACGCCGGCGCTTACTGTGTGGTGGTTAGCGGCGGCTGCAACCGTGTGACCAACTGTGCGACGTTGACGGTGCCGGCCAACACCACCGCCAGCGGCCCCAGCCCGGCGACGGTCTGCCAAGGCACGGTGGCCAGCTTCTCGTCCCTGGCTGCGGGCACTGGCCCCTTCAGCTACGCCTGGACGTTGGATGGCAATCCGACCGGGACTGACACTCCGACTCTGAGCGTGACCACGGGCACTCTGAGCGCAGGCAACCACACCGTGGCTGTGACTGTCAGTGGCGCGTGCGGTGCGGGCACCAACAGCGCCACCCTCGCCATCAACCAGACCACCTCGGCCACACCGCTGACGAGCCTGGCCAAAGGCGCAGGCGACAGCGCGACTTTCAGCACGACCGCTTCGGGTACCGGGCCGTTCAGCTTCCAGTGGAGCAAGAACGGGACGAACCTCACCGGCGCGGCCAACAACTCTTACACCATCCCCTCGGTGACGGCCTCGGACGCGGGCACCTACTGTGTGGTGGTGAGCGGGGCGTGCAACAGCGTAACTAACTGCGCCACTCTTACCGTGAACACTCCGCCGACCCTCCTGATCGTTGGTGACCGAACTGTTCATGCAGGGACAATGCTGAACCTGCCGATTGTCGCCACCGATTCAGACGACCCTCCCAACACTCTGAGCTTCACTCTGATCGAAGCGCCGCCCGGCGCCATGCTCCAACGCAGCGACGATTCCTCGCAGGAAGATGAAGCCGAGTTCGCTTTTGAGGAAGGTCGTCCCCGCGTCCACAGTGCGGAGGCGGCCTTCATTTGGACGGCCACCGACGCCGAAGCCGGCCGCACCTTCGCCGTCCGGGTGCGCGTCAGCGACGACGCCGCTCCCAGCCTTGGCGACGAAAAGATTTTCAGCATCAACGTCGTCTCTCGCCCGATGATCCAATCGTTCAGTGTGGCGACCGGGATGGTCACGCTGACTTGGAGCGCAATTCCCGGCCACATCTACCGGGTGCAATACAAGGCGCACCTTGATGACGCCCAGTGGTCCACGCTGCCAGGCGACGTAAGGGCGACCGGCTCAACGGCTGGCAAACAAGATACTTCCGGCACGTTCGGGCCAGGCTTTTATCTGATCGGCGCCTTGCTCTGTCCCGACGCGCCCGCGGCCGCGGTCGATCGCAACTGGCAGGGACCGTCG
>CAZNOE010001175.1:0-289 GCA_964574525.1 uncultured Bifidobacteriaceae bacterium | reverse complement strand
AGACAACACCCGGCCCCCCGACCCCACCATTGCTGTCGGCTACGATCACGTCATCGCCACGGTCAAAGACGACATTTACATGTACGAGAAGGACGGCACCCTGCTGGCCCAAGTGGACGCGAATACTTTCTTCAACAACACAACCGATCCGTTTTCTGATCCAAAGACCGCGTTCGACCCCTGGCGGCGCCGCTTTCTCATAATGTATCTCGGTGGGACGAATTCGACTCGCTATTTTGCGCTCGCAATCTCAAAGACCGGCGCGGCCAGTGGCGATCGGGACGATTGG
>CAZNOE010001174.1:0-1811 GCA_964574525.1 uncultured Bifidobacteriaceae bacterium | reverse complement strand
CATCCCGCCCATCGCGCTCACCTACAATCTGGGGAGCGAACGATTGACCGAGTCACGGCGCCGGCCCGTGATGAGCGCCTACTACGCGAGCATCAGCTTCATGGACGCGCAGGTGGGAGTGCTGCTCGACACGCTCGGCCGGCTCAAACTTCGCGACCGCACAGTCGTCGTCTTCCTAAGCGATCACGGCTACCATTTGGGCGAGCATGGCGGCTTGTGGCACAAAATGACGGTGTTCGAGGAGGCGTCGCGCGTACCGTTGATTGTCGCTGCGCCAGGAAAGAAACCGGCGGTTTCGCCGCGACTGGTTGAACTGGTGGACTTGTTTCCGACACTCGCGGAATTGTGCGGCCTGCCGAAACCGAACGGCCTCGAGGGTTTGAGTTTTGTTCCGTTGCTTGACCGGCCCGAACGCCCGTGGAAGACGGCCGCGTTCACCGTCGTCAGTCACGCCGGCAAGGTGAAGGGCGGCGCAGAGCTTGATCCCAACAAGCTCGGGCGCACCGTTCGCACCGAACGCTGGCGCTACACGGAATGGTTCGATGGCAGCGTCGAGTTGTATAACCACGACGAAGACCGGCGCGAGCTCGCGAATCTTGCGAACACCCCGAAGCACGCCGCAATCCTTGCGGAGTTAAGGCGCACGTTGGCCGACGGCTGGAAAGAGGCTTTGCCAAAATGAACGCGCTTTTTGAGGGGGTATCGCGGTGTCGAAGTCCCCTGTGTTTGCAGCCCTTTCATTAACACCCTGCTTTAGGCTTTAGCAGGGTGTTGGCCGTGGCGGTGTCGTCAGAACCGCTTCAGCGGTTTGTCGGCAGACGGGAAACCGCTGAAGCGGTTGGCGGGCCTTGCTCCCCGGAACACCCTGCTAAAGCTGCTAAAGCAGGGTGTTAATGAGATGTGGCTTCCAAGTGTACAAAAATTGAGATGCGCCCGCCATCACTGAACGAGAAGGTTGACGCTTGCGCAGATGAGATCTCTCTGCTTTAGTGATCAGCACGCTCGCGATCAAGAACGGCTTGATACACAGGTTCAGAGCGGTGTTCAATGAATTTTGCAAAGGCAGTAGTGACAGCCCTCGTTTTCGAGTTAGGCGTGATGGCCTTATACGGCCTCGTCGCTCAAACAAACCTCTTCCCAAATGTCAATTTACCCATCCCCAATGGCGATGAGAATGGAGTGCAGGACATCCGCACCGTCGTCTCGGACGTTACCTATATCACCTCGGTAAACGTGCGGTTGAATGTGGCCGGCAATTTCAATGGAGACCTCTACGGTTACCTGCGCCATACCAGCGGCAGCACGACTCACATCAGTGTCTTACTCAATCGGCCGGGGCGGACAGCATCCAATATTCATGGGTACAGCGACAGTGGGTTTGATGCCACATTCGCTGACTCCGCCACTAACGACATCCACACTTACCGTTCAGTCACCGCCCCACCGCCCGGCTCTCCCCTAACAGGTGAGTGGCAGCCGGATGCTCGTTTCGCAGATCCGGGAACCGTGAGTTCAAATTCCCCACGTTCCACATTTCTGGGCGCATTCACAGGAATGAATGCCGCTGGGGAATGGACATTGTTCCTGGCGGACGTGGATGGGGGCGCGACCAATTTCCTGAACAGTTGGGGTCTCGAAATCACCGGCAAGACCACGCCCGCGATCACTTGGACCAATCCGGCGGCCATTGCCTATGGCACAGCACTTGGCATTGACCAGTTGAACGCTACAGCGGGTGCGGGAACACTGGCTTACAATCCACCTGCCGGCACCGTTCTGTCAGCCGGCACAAATAAGATTCTGTCCGTCAC
>CAZNOE010001173.1:0-1812 GCA_964574525.1 uncultured Bifidobacteriaceae bacterium | reverse complement strand
GCCCGAACTCGCACGCGGGACGCGTGCGCTCCCCATTCTTGTTTCGGAGTTCGGGTTTAATCCGCGTTCCAGGTTCTCGTAGCGTCTGGCGGGACATACCGCCGGTGGGTTGTCCAACAACTGGTCGTGCGCGACTTGAATTTCAAATACCTGCGCGAAGACAAAGGCGCGCCTGTGACCGCGCGGTTCGGCGACGACGGCATCACGATTGTTGACCCGCATCGCGGGAGCGATGGGAAAGCGTTTCAGTGGATTTACGAAAGGGCGATTTGAGCCGCAGGTTTTCCACCCTGGCCGGAACCGTTACCGGACATTCCCCGACCGCAAGGTTTCCAGCGGATAAAACGTATCACGCCAACGGATGCCGCCTTGGCGGAGCGTCACGAAGGCTGAGTTGAGGAGCGCATAGAGGAACAGGGGGAACATGAACGGCACGTAAACAGCGCCCGTCCACGACCAACCCAATCGTCGCGCGAGGATTGCCGCCGGCAGAATCAGTGACAGTGGCGAAAGAGCGGCGGCGAGTCCGTCCACTGTCCCCGAGATCAGCCCAAGGACGAGGATGGTGGAGACGAGGATGACAAACACACTGCCGGCCAGCACCAACCAGGTCCGGTAATCCAACGCGGCGAAATAGTTCTTCTCCATGATCTTGACCGTGCCCCAGGCCGTGGTGCCCCAATGACACTCCACGTCGTCGCCGCCGATGAACGCGCGCGTCCGCTTGCCAGCGCGGCGCAGGAGCAATCCGAGCTTCAGGTCATCCACCACCGTGAGGCGCAGCGCTCCGTAACCGCCGCATTGCCGATAGGCCGTAGCGCGAACCAGGTTGAACGCGCCGATGCCCATGAATGACTTGGGCCGGTCGCGATTCACCCCTGAGAACCAGTTTGCGAGGCTGATCAAAAACATCATATGCGACGCTTTCAGACCAACGCTCCCACCATCCAGGCCGGAAACCAGAGTGATGTGATCGGCTCTATCGCGTTCGGCCACGCTCAGGGCACGTGCGATCACGTCAGGCTTCAGCCAGCAATCGGCATCCGTGAACAGAATCCAGTCGCCCGCCGCCGCGCTCGCGCCGACGTGGCAGGCGTGACATTTGCCGAGCCAGCCGTCGGGAAGCACGTCCACCCGCTTCGCTTGCACCCGCGCATCCTCCTTCGCCAGCCGCCGAAGGATTTCACCCGTCCGGTCGGCGGAGCGGTCATCCACTACGATGCACTCCGCCTCCACCCCGCGCTGAGCGATCAAATGGCGAATCGTCTGCTCAATTCGCGCTTCCTCATCCCGTGCCGCAATGACCACCGAGCATTTAATCCGGACTTCGGTTGGCGCTGCGGTAAGCGTCTTCAGCGCCGGCAACCGCCGCACCCAGCGTATGTGCCAGAGCGTGGAGAACGTCCAAATCAAGAACAGCCCAGCCGTCCCGCTGAAAATAAGGGTGACCCACATGGCTTGAATGAAGCGGACTATGACAGTTCTCCGGAAACGTGCAATGCGCGTGTCCGGAGCGCTCAGGCTGTGCTGCACTCGCCTCTACTGCGACTTCAACCGAAAGAACCTGTGCCCGGCGGTCGTGGGAACAGTGACGGAGATTTGGCCGGCGTTGGTAACGGCAGCTTGGAGAATATGGGTGACGTCACTCAGGCTGATCTGGGTTCTCCACGGATACCGCTCGAAGCGGGAAAACCCAAGGATGAAGTTTGCGTCAATGACGCTTTAGCCGCCCGCATCGTCCGTGATTTGAATTTCAAATATCTGAGCGTAGGCAAAGGCGCGCCGGTAACCGCCCGCTTCGGCGCGGACGGC
>CAZNOE010001172.1:0-1815 GCA_964574525.1 uncultured Bifidobacteriaceae bacterium | reverse complement strand
GAAACCCAGATGCCTCCGTCAGTTTTGTGAGGCGTCCGTTGAGGTGGAGGAAATCGTATGGCAAAACTAATATTCACAGACGAACAGTTTGGCGGCCGTGTTTACGAATTCGCGCTGCCAAAGACCACGATTGGGCGCGGCGACCACAACACGCTCACCATCCGCGACAACGCGGTTTCCCAGACGCACTGCGAGATTTTCGTTTTCGGGCCGGAAGTCATCGTCCGCGACCTGGGCTCGAGCAACGGGACAGTCGTCAACGGGGTGCGCCTCCACAACCAGCAACGCCCGCTCCTGGCCGGCCAGATTGTGACGTTCGGCTCGGTCACGGCGCGATTGGAACTGGAAGAATCCTCGTCCGACACGGCAACGGATGAAACCGCCATCCTCTCGTATGCCCAATATCGGCGCGAGCAGCACAATGCACCGAAGAGTCTGGCAAACGCCGCAATGACACTTCAACCCGCCTCCGAATCAACTCCGATTCATCACACCCTCCTGCTACCGCGCTCTCCTGTTGGGGAAACCAGCCGGTCGCGCGCCATGTGAAGCCTGGAAGTCTTTCCGGTGCTCGAACCATGGTGAAGCCACGCCATTGATGCCGCTCCTGACGGTGCTTGGTTGGTTTTGCGTTTCGTCGAACTAAAAGGAAGTCGCGGCGCTGGCGCTTGTGGGAGCAACTTCAATTCGTTGTCAGACCGAATTCTATGGAACAAAAAACCGAGGTAGAAGCATTCAAGCAATTCGAACACGACGGCTGGGAGCAGTCAGTCGCGGCTTACGACCATTTGTTTGGCTCGCTGACAACGCAAATGATAATGCCCCTTATCGGAGAACTGAAACCCACGAAAGGGGAAAAGCTTCTCGATATCGCAACGGGCCCTGGATATGTCGCAGCCAAAGGACTGGATTGTGGGTGCGCCGTCAGTGCCATTGATATCTCAGAGGCAATGATCGCCAGAGCCCGCGAAGTGTTTCCACAGGGCATTGATTTCCGCGTCGGTGATGCTGAGGCCCTGCTGTTCGGAGAAGCCGCGTTCGATGTCATTACCATGAATTTCGGGATGCTTCATCTTGCCCAACCCGGGCAGGCGGCGAGGGAAGCCTGCAAGGCGCTAAAGCCAGGTGGTCGTTTCGGATTTACCGTCTGGGCACAGCCGGAGCTTTCAACTGGTTTCTCGATTGTCCTTCGTGCGATCGAATCGCACGGTAATCCCGCAGTTCGCCTTCCCGCCGGACCTCCGTTCTTCAAGTACAGCAACAGGGAGCAGGGCATCGGCTTGTTGACCGCTGCGGGATTTGTTTCACCGCAGGCACAACTCACGCACCTGACTTGGCGATTGCCAAATGCCGATTCTCTTTTCGAGGCATTTTATGAAGGCACTGCCAGAACCGGCGGTAACCTTCGAGCCCAACCGGAGGAGAATCGGGAGCGTATCCGCCGGGCGGTTCGGGAAGATGTCGCAAGATACGAAAGAGTCGGCGCTGTTGAACTCCCGATGGCTGCATGGGTGTACACTGGTGAAAAGTCTGCTCCATAAGGCCAGCGGATGGCCTGGCCGCCGACGCTTGTTCGGAGCGCGGAGTCTGCAAACTGTAGCGTCGGTCCGTGACCGACGACAGCGCTGACACAGCGCCGCTACAAAACGCAAAGCCGCGTTCCGGAAAAGCAGAGCGGCTCCCGCCGGGCTGGAACAGGGTCGAGTTTCAACCCTCAACCGGCGCGATGCGCTTCGCGCGATGGCTGCCGACGCTCATTTCCCATCGTCTGCAAAAATCTCCTCAATCGGCAGCTTGAACAGGCGCGCGACTTTG
>CAZNOE010001171.1:0-1819 GCA_964574525.1 uncultured Bifidobacteriaceae bacterium | reverse complement strand
TGTGCGTAATCAGTCACGGCGGCGCGTTGTTGAGGCGTCGCCAGGGGAGGCCACTTAGTCTTCATGCTTCTCTGCCAGTAAGCGTTGAACTCGCTCGACAACCCTTTGAACACCTTCCCCCTCGCCAGCGCCGCCGGATCGGGGTCGAGGACGACGATGCGCCGGGGGTACTGACCTGCTACCGCAATGGCAGATAAAGAATCTGCCCTTCCCACTCGCCGTCCAAGCTGCATTCGGCTAACAACAGGATGTCTTCAATCGCCACGCCCAGTGGAACTTCCCGGCTAACTTCAATTACGCCAGGCATAGGCCTACCCGCCTGAACGCGTTCGTAAGCGTAATGCGTAATCGTCGTGACATCGCGCGTGAGCAACACGCGTCCGGCTTGCGCAGCCCACTCCAGCACGGCAGGGTCATCTGCGCCGGAAAGCCCGACGTCCTGCAGGCGGACAATGTCCAATTCTGGATTCCGGCGCAACAAGCCTCGCACAATATCGTTGTTGAAATTTTCGTCGGCTACCAGCAAAAGCACGGCTTATGCCCCTGAGCCGCGTTGAGCGTGGCGAGCCAACAAGCGATCGCGCACACCGGCGAGGTCAAAGCGGGCTTCGTTCTGCTGGCGCACTGCCTCAGCAAGTTGCTTTCGTCGGCGCAAATAGGTTTCGACCTCGGAGCGCCGTCGGAGGTAATAGGCGATCACCGAATAGACATCGGCTAAAAACAGCGATGGATACTGATGCGCGATTTCCTCAGCCGTTGCGCCCTCCATGAAGGCGGTTATGACAGTATCCAAGGTCACACGTGTTTTGCCGACGCGCACAACCCCGTCGGCGTCTGTCTCCAGAGGAACCGGTTCACTTGCAATCAAGAGAGTCATCGCCTATATCTCCATTGCCAGTATTGTAGCGCATGTTTCGGGCGGCTGAAACAATCGCATCAGAGCGCGATCATAGCGTGCTCATCGGATCAACATCTATATACCACCCCTTAAACACCTTCCCCCTCGCTAACGCTGCCGGGTCAGGGCCGCGCACCACGATCTGCCAGCGGTATTCGCCTGCGATCTTGCCGAAGAAGCACGGCGCTGGCCCGGCCAGGTCGGTCGCCGCGATCTTCTCGTTCTTGATGCGAGTGAGCAGTTGCTGCGCGACGACGTTGGCCTCCGCCTCAGCGCGCGCGCTGTCGGGATGGCGGTAGACCATCCGCATCAGCCGCCGAAAAGGGGGATACCCCAAGTCTTTCCGGTAGCGCATCTCGCGCGCGAAGAACTCGGCGTAGTCGTGTTTCGCCGCGGCCTGGATCGCGTAATGGTCGGGCGTGTACGTTTGCAAGATGACGCGCCCGCCGAGCAGGCTGCGCCCCGCGCGCCCTGCGACCTGCGTGAGCACCTGGAACGTCCGCTCCGCCGCGCGGAAATCCGGCAGCCCCAGCCCCACGTCCGCGGCGATCACGCCGACGAGCGTGACGAGCGGCAGGTCGAGGCCCTTCGCGATCATCTGCGTGCCGATGAGCACGTCCGCCTGCTGCGTGGTGAACTGCTGAAGGATCAACTCGTGCGCGCCCTTCGCGCGGGTGACGTCGTGATCCCAGCGGAGGGTGCGCGCTTTCGGGAACTCCGCGCGCACGGCCCCTTCCAGTTTTTCCGTCCCGGCCCCGAAGTAGCGGATGCGTGCGCTCTTGCAATTCGGACATCGCTCCGGCTGGGCGCGGCGGTTATTGCAGTGATGGCAGATGAGTTCAGTCGAAGCGCCGTGATAGGTGAGCGGCATATCGCAGTTCGGGCACTTAAGCGCCTCGCCACAATCGCGGCAGAAAACGA
>CAZNOE010001170.1:0-1821 GCA_964574525.1 uncultured Bifidobacteriaceae bacterium | reverse complement strand
TGGTCGTCATCGCGATCATTGCCATCCTCGCCGCCATGTTGCTGCCGGCGCTGGACAAGGCCAAAGCGCGCGGCAAACAGATCGCCTGCCTCAACCATCTCAAGCAACTGGCGCTCTGTTCGCAGATGTATGCCGCCGACAACAACGGCAGACTCGTGGAGAATCTCCCCATGCCCCAAAGCACCAACTCGTGGGTGACCGGAGACATGAAGGCCTCGGGTGATGCGACCAACAGCGTCCTGCTTCAGCGCGGAAAGTTTTTCCCGTACGCCAGCCAGACGGAAATCTATCGGTGTCCGGCGGATGCTTCGCGGGTCGGTGGTATGCCGCACGTGCGCAGTTACGCCATGAACTCCTGGATGGGCAGCCGCCACATGGAATCCTATTCCCGGCAGGACTTCCGGACTTTCGTCCGCGACAGCGAAACCGCCGCCGCCGGACCCGCTACTCTCTGGGTGATCGCCGATGAACACGAAGCCAGCATTGATGACGGCTGGTTTCTCGTGACGATGGACGACAGCCGCCCGTTCGCCAGTTTTCCCGCCACCCGCCATCAACATGGCTATATCCTGAATTTTGCGGACGGCCACACCGAAGTTTTCAAACTGCGCGACTCGAAGACCGGTTTTGCGTCTCCCGCCTCCCAGATCGAACCGCAGAATGCCGACTGGATCAGACTCAAACAAGTGACGACCACCCGGTGAAACCGTTCAGACAGATCATGCTGGCGCAGCGAACATGCCGAAGGCCCGTTCGCACCGCGACGTTTCAGTTCGGACGCCGGCGTCGCGCGATGAATCGAAATCCTGTTTCAGTAAGGAATTTGCCTGTCAGATTCGGGCGGGAGAATTCTTTTCGAGTCCGCCTCAAGAAATTAGATCGAACGGACGCTGCGTTTTGTCCTTCTGGCCCCTCGCTGAAGCCGGAGAATCAATTGCTCCGTCAGCCATGTCATCATCGCAGTCTAAATTCTGCAAGCACCGGCAAGTGATCCGAAGCGTCGGATCGTGGCACCCACACCTTGAGCGGCGCGAGCGTTTTGTCCTTTGAAATCCAGATGTAATCAATGCGCTTGCGGGGTTTCTCCGCCGGGATGGTGAAGCCGTCGCCATTGCCGGCGAGCGTCCAAGTGTCGTCGAAAGTCTGGTTGAGCCTCCGGCACACGCGGCTTTCCGGCGTGTCATTGAAATCGCCGCAGAGAATTATCGGACGACCTGCGTAGCTTGGACCCACCCCTGACCCCTCCGAGGAGGGGAACTGCCGGCGCGCGCCCGCAGGTTTGCTCCCCTCCTCGGAGGGGTTGGGGGTGGGTTGCTGGCCTTTCACAAGCGCTTCGATCTCATCGACGTTCGACCAGCGCGCCGCATCGTCCGACCGATGATCAATGTGCGTGGCCATGAAAACAATCTCCCGCCCGCGAACGTCGAGTGTCAGTTGCAGAAGGCCTCGCTGTTCAGTCTCGTTGACCTTTTGGTAGTGCGTGTTGGTCCAGCGTCTTATCGGAAAGCGCGTGAGCACGGCGTTGCCATATTCGCCGCCTTGGAAATTGTAGTTGTTGCTGAAGACGCACGTCATGCCGGTCAGTTCGGCCAGTTCAGCCGGCAAATCCCGCCGCGCGGTACGTTCCACGCCCTTGTCCACCTCCTGCAATGCCACGATGTCCGCGCCCTCGCGCTTGATCAGTTCGGCGATGCGCAGCAAATCAATTTTCCCGTCCAGGCCTTCGGCGTGATGAATGTTGTAGGTCATCACCCGGAACGTTGGGCTTTCGGTTTGTTTCGTGGTGGATTGACAGCCGGTCCAAAAGATCGCGGCGCACAG
>CAZNOE010001169.1:0-1824 GCA_964574525.1 uncultured Bifidobacteriaceae bacterium | reverse complement strand
ATACGAGGCGAAGAAGACCCCGACGTAGCCATGTTTTTTCCAGACATCAGCGAGCGGAGTACCGCGGTAGGTGAAATCAATGCCATCCGCCCGGAATTCATAAATCAGCCGGCTCCGCAGCGGCCAATGCTCCGTTTGCGCCTGGAGCAACTCCACCCGGTTCGTGGACATGCGAATCAACTGCATCGGCGCCCGGCGCGGCTCGAAGATGTGCCAGCCATAGGACGTGGAATCGCCACTGAAGATGTGTTCGAAATTCAGGCCCGCGTACAGCGGGACGAACAGATTTTTCTGATTGCCCGGCACCAAACGAAGCTCCGAGACTCCATTGTAACCCGGCTGATGTTGGCCGCCGTACGGTTCATTGTCAGCCACGACTGCCTGCAGGAGGCCGGTGTCGAGTCCAACCGTGTGTTCCACTTTGTCGTCGGCGCAGACCCCGAGGATTGTGCCGGCCAGGAGGATGACCGCTGCTGCAGCCAGCCAAGTCCGCGTTGAACCGCTCAGTCGTGATGCACCTGGTATCGGCAAAGGAGGGAACATAAAGTTGTAGGCAAGCGGGTTGAGCATTGTCGCCATGCACTAAGGCGTTCGCTTGATGAGAACGGCCCAATCTTCGGAAGCCTCCAGGGGCGGCGATCCAAGCATCACGGCCTTCCCAGCTTCAATTCTTTTCGAGTCGCCTGCAAAGTTGCCCGTGCGGGGATTGTACCAGCGTTGAACAAACTTCACGCGTGCTGCCGAGAGATCGAGCGTGCCGGTGCTACTGCCGTCAGGGACGTAGATGGCGTAGATTTCGCCAGGCTTGGCGAACACCTGGCCGGTGACGAGATTATTCTTCCCTTGATAGGTGGCCGCGCCAGTGAGGAGTTCATCCATCGGCTCCATTTCCCAGAAGGGTAAGTTCTCTTCGAGGAACTTCCGGGCATACCAAGTGAATTTCCAGATGGGCTCGAATTTGCGGAAGTCGTCGGTCTTGATCAAGTCCGCCAGAATAGTTTCCAGTTGGCCACCGGAGAGATAGGTGGGCCAGGTGTATTCGCGGCGATGGCGGTCGGCGTTGGTGACGCTCGCGGTATCCGGGAAGACCTCGTCCATGTTGACGACCTGCGGAAAACCCGCGTCACGCGAGGCCTTGCGCCAGTACTCGACGATCGAGGTGTCCCGCCATTGAAACGAGGTGACGGGAAACAGTTTGAATCCGAGAAACGGCTCCCACGCTTTCGGCAGCTTGCCCGCATGATGCACCGTGATCGGGTGGCCGTACGGATCCACCGCGTGGATGTATTCGGCGTAACTCTTGATCAACTCCGGCGCGAGCTTGATGTCCAGGTTGTACTCCTCGCAAAGATTCCATTGCAGCGCGACGTGATGCCCGAAGCGCGCGATGAGTTCGCGGTAGTAAAGCTTTCGCTCCACACCCAGCGCCGACTCATCGAGCTCGTTCTTGTTTCCGTGCTCGGCTTCGTTCAGAACGAAATGCAGGAAGATCGAACGGCGTTGCGCGTGATCCAGCACAGTCTCCCACTGGCGCAGCTTCCTGAGATCGAAGTGGAGGTTGTCGTCGTTCGTGCTGCCCTTCGGATCAATCGCGCCGAGATAGGGCCAGACGTTCTTCCCGTCGCCGCCAATGTTCATCGGCAGGAAATAGAGGTTGTTCATGTGTTGCGACGAGAGATAGTTCAGCGAGCCGATGATGGCCTTGCCTTTGCCGTTGTCCCAATCCGGATCACCGGGTCGCCAGTCCTGAACATGATTCGCGTAGCGATGCGTCGCCTTCGGCGTGTTCGTGAAGCCGACGTAGCCGAGAAAATCCTCCGGCTC
>CAZNOE010001168.1:0-1826 GCA_964574525.1 uncultured Bifidobacteriaceae bacterium | reverse complement strand
ACGCCTTCCAGACTTTGCCCGGCTCGACTTTGCACCCAACCATCGCATTGCGCGTGTCCACAATACTCTGTGCCCATTCGGCCAGTTCCTGGTAATTCACCGCCTTATGCGCGGTGGAAATCAGCACCAGATCGTAGCTCGCGATGGTATCCCGGTCCCACCCGACCGACTTCGTCCCCGCCCAATGCGCGTGTTCGCGCGTGCGCCGAATCTCGGGCACGTGCGGATCGTAGTAAGCCACCTCCGCGCCCTGTTGGTCCAACAGGTCCATCAGACGATAACTCGGCGATTCGCGGTCATCGTCCACGTTCGCCTTGTACGCCAGCCCCAGCACCAACACGCGGCTGCCGTTGACGGCTTTGCGCTTGGCGTTGAGGGCGTCGCTCACCCGATTGACGACGTATTGGGGCATCGCGGTGTTGACTTCACCGGCCAGCTCGATGAAACGCGTGTTCTGTCCGTATTCCCGCGCCTTCCACGTGAGATAAAACGGATCAATCGGGATGCAATGGCCTCCGAGCCCCGGCCCCGGATAGAAGGCCATGAAACCAAACGGCTTGGTTTTGGCGGCGTTGATCACTTCCCAGACATCAATGCCCATCGCCGCATAGACAATCTTCAACTCGTTCACCAGCGCGATGTTCACTCCGCGGAAAATATTTTCGAGGAGTTTGGTTGCTTCGGCCACGCGGCAGGACGAAACCGGGACCAGAACCTGGATGGCCTTCCCGTACAGCGCCTTGGCTCTCTCCAGACAAGCCGGCGTGTAACCGCCAATCACCTTCGGAATCTGCGCAACCTTGCTGTCCGGGTTGCCCGGGTCTTCGCGCTCCGGCGAAAACGCGAGATGAAAATCCGATCCGGCTTTGAGGCCCGAATCCGCTTCCAGCACCGCGCGCAGGTCAACATCCGTTGTGCCCGGATATGTGGTGGACTCCAACACGATGAGCGTCCCGCGTTGCAAATGCGGGGCAATGGCCTTGCCGGTCTTGATGATATAGGAAATGTCCGGCTCACGGTTTTTGTTCAGCGGCGTCGGGACACAGATGATGACTGCTTCGACTTCCTCAACCATCGAGAAATCACCGGACGCGGAAAACCTTCCCTCTCCCACCATCTTCTGGATCGCGGCGCTCTCGATGTGTTCGATGTAGCTCCGGCCGGCGTTGATTGCCTGGATTTTCGCCGGATCAATGTCCAACCCGATTACCTGAACTCCGCCCCTGGCAAATTGCAGACAAAGGGGCAGGCCCACGTAACCCAAACCGACGATGGCAATTTTCATTTGTTGCTGTCTTGACGGCGGCGTGAGAATGCCCAATGCCCCGCCGGGAGGGAAGAACGTTTTGGACAGACGAGCCGAGGGCGATTACGGAACACCCGTCGTGAGAAATTTGGCCTGCGACCGGAAATTGGCCCGGGCGAGAATGACCCGGGCGAAGGACTGGACTCCGTGGACTCCGGCTGGCGGTGGTTTCCGAGTTGCGCGTTCGGCGGAGGTATGCCAACATCGCTGTTCGCACGGATGGGGTCGTAGCTCAGTTGGTAGAGCGTCTCGTTCGCAATGAGAAGGTCGCAGGTTCGATTCCTGTCGGCTCCACCATCCTTGCCACAAGTGTTTCCACGCGCCTGACTGAAAATGAAACACGACCGTCTGCTGAAGCACACCTTGGTCGCGTTCGTGATCGCGCTGCTGGTTTACGTCACTTTTTACACGGTCATCGAACATCGCCGCAACCGCACAGGCCCGTGGCAGGTAACATTCGTCAAGGACACCGCCAGCGTGCCGACGATCATCATCAATCAGCCGGCGCTTGGCATCACGA
>CAZNOE010001167.1:0-1829 GCA_964574525.1 uncultured Bifidobacteriaceae bacterium | reverse complement strand
TCCTCCAAGTCGGTGAATCCTTTGTCGGCATCGCGTGCATCGTCATTTGGCTCGAACGGCCTTTTGCCTTGACCCAATTCGCACGCAGGACAACCTCGGCTGCGCTATGAAGCGCGGAGATCCCATCCTTAAACTACTGTCTGCCCGTTCTTCACCTAACGTGAACACCGCACGATCAACCCGAGGTGCGGGGTGGCTCTTTCTGGTCATCGTCCTGTTACCCGGCTGTGGCCGTGAACAGCAACCGACGGGACCCTTGAACGGTCAGGCGCTGGCTGCGATCGCGTGTGCGCAATGCCACACCGTTCCTACGCCGTCGGATATGTCTCGTGAAGAATGGCCTTACTTGCTCGCGTGGATGGGCAATTATCTCGGGCACCCGGCGGAAATTGAAATTCATCCTGCGCTGGTCGCTAAACATTTCGTGCCACCACAGCCGGTCGTTACGCGCGAACAGCTAAAAGCGATACAGAATTATTACCTGGAGCAAGCGCCGACTCAGTTGCAACTCCCACCGCCAACCCCGAAGCCGCCCACCTCCTCACTCTTCCAACCGCTGCCGTTCGCGATCAACGCCTCCGTCATCAGCATGGTTGCGTTTGATCCGCCGAATCAGGCGTTAGTCGTCGGATTATCCGCTCCACCTGGTCTCCTTGTTTTGCAGCGCGGTGTCACCACGCCGATTGACGTTCCTTCCGAACCCGTGACGTTCGAACGCCTGGGCGATGTCTGCCGCCTCGCACTCATAGGGCATCTCGGGCATGACGCTCGCGCCGGACAAATCGTGGATTTTAGGATGCGCGATGGCACGCGACAAATCATTGTGGACGCGCACCCACGCATCGCCGCCCATCGCACTGCCGACGTTGATGGCGACGGCAAGGACGACCTCCTCGTCTGCGGTTTCGGTGATTATCCCGTAGGTCGTGTGGGAATCTGGTGGGGCGGAACGAACACAATGACGGAACAAGTCCTGTTAGAGGAAGCCGGTGCAACCTGGAGCGACATTGCCGATTTCGACGGCGACGGTGATCGCGACGTCGTGCTCATCATCGCCAACAACCGGCCCCGCATCATTGCCTATGCCAACGAGGGTGGCCGGCGTTTCACCCTACGCACAATTATCGAACGACCAGTGGGCTGGGGCTACAATCGTGGCTTGGTCGCAGACTGGAACGGTGACGGACGACCCGACCTTGTGGAGACGAGTGGAAACAATCTCGAACTCCGGGGTCGCCCGACAAAGGCCAGTCATGGCGTGCGCGTGCTGCAAAACGAGGGCGAATGGAAGTTCCGCGAAATTCTTTTCGAGCCGCTGCACGGCGCGATTGATGTCGCTGCCGGCGATTTCGACGGCAATGGCCGCGTAGATCTCGCCGCAGTCGCATTCTACCCTGACTGGCGGCTCCCCGTGCCAACGACCTTCCTTCTGCTTCTCCAGCGCCCCGACGGCACGGTCGAACGGACGACCATTGATGATCAATACTGGAATCGTTGGATGCGCATCGCTGCGGGCGACGCGGATGGCGATGGCGACACGGATATTCTGCTAGGTGCCGCACCAGTTCCGCTCGCAATACCCGCCGAACACAAAGCGCGCTACGAAACACTCCTCCAGGACAAAGCGAACCTTGTATTGCTTCGCAACTTGAAGTCCCCGTGAAACGGGCATGCTATACTCGGTCCTATTCCGTCACGCTAAACTTCTTTAACGCCTGTTCGTCCACCGTCAGCCCGAGGCCGGGAACATTTTCGTCGAGATCAATGAAGCCATCCTTCGGCATCGGCTCGCCTTTGAAGATGTACCAGAAAAGTTCATTGCCGACTTC
>CAZNOE010001166.1:0-1831 GCA_964574525.1 uncultured Bifidobacteriaceae bacterium | reverse complement strand
GTTGCTGATCGGGAACTGGCTCGGTCTCGCGTTGCTATCGCTTCCTGCGCTCGTAGTCCTGATTTTGCTCGTCGCCGTCGAGGACAAGCAACTCGCTGAGAAGCTCGGCGAATCGTATCGCGAATATCAACAAAGGACTTCTCGTCTCTTCCCAGGCGTTTGGTAATGGACGATGCATCAATAAATCCCGGGGCGAACCGCAGGAATAGAAAAAACCAAATCATGAAAAACAGTTGGATCATTCTTTTGCTATCGCTGGTGTGGTTGCGCGCCGCTGAGTCGCCCAGGCGTGAAGCCCCGACCGCCGCCGGTACAACCAACGCGCCCGCCCAAGCAACCAAGTCAGAAACCAAGAAGGAGGATTCCAAGCCGCCTGTCGCAACGATTCCGGACGCGACCCACAAGCCGGTCCTCACGACGAACACGTTGACTGTGGCCGGTGAATCGGTGCGTTACGTCACCGAGACGGGGATGCTGCCGCTGCTCAAGCCCGACGGAACGGCGCGCGCCTCGGTGTTCTACATCGCTTACACGCGGCAAGGTGAGGCCCGTGCTTCCACCCGGCCCGTGACTTTCTGCTTCAACGGCGGCCCCGGTTCGTCCTCGGTGTGGTTGCATCTCGGTGCGCTCGGCCCGCGGCGCGTGAAGATGAACGACGACGGCACGCAACCGAAGCCGCCGTTCAGTCTCAGCGACAATGAGTATTCCATCTTGCCCGTCACGGACATGGTGTTTGTTGATCCCGTTGCGACCGGTTACAGCCGTCCGGCCAAGGACGAAAAGACCGACCAGTTTTTCGGCCAGTCTCCCGATGTCGAGTCCGTTGGTGATTTCATCCGGCTCTGGACCACGCGGCATCAGCGGTGGCTGTCGCCGAAATTTCTTTGCGGCGAAAGTTACGGCGTGTTTCGCGCGGCGGGACTGGCCGAGCATCTGCACTCCCGCTATGGCATGTATCTCAACGGCCTGATTCTCGTGTCCGGCGTGCTCGACTTTGCGACGCTGCGCGAAGGTCCGGGCAACGATTTGCCCTCGCTGGTCTTTCTGCCGAATTACACGGCCACCGCGCACTTTCACAAGAAACTGCCGCCCGATCTTCAGGCCGACCTCCCGAAGGCGCTCGCCGAGGCGCGCGAATTCATCAAAGCCCAGTACCCGTCCGCATTACTTCAAGGTGCGGCGCTGCCAGACACGGAGCGGAAAGCGGTCGTCGCCAAACTCGTGCGCCTCACCGGCCTGCCAACCCAGGTCATTGAAGACAACGACCTCCAGGTGGACACTTCGACCTTCCGCAAGAAACTGTTGCATGATGACGGTTTGATCATTGGCCGCTACGACGCGCGCATCACGGGACGCGATGCGGATCCCGCAGGCCGTTCGCCGCGATTTGATCCCTCCTATGCGGCTACTTACGGGCCATTCTCCGCCGCGATGAATTCCTACGTGCGGGAGGAGTTGAAGTTTGAGGATGATCTGCCTTACGAGATTCTGACCGGCGCGCAACCGTGGAACTTCGACGCGCGCAGCAGTTATCCCAGCGTCACCGACCGGCTCGCCTCCGCGATGAGCCAGAATCCGTATCTGCGCGTACTCGTGCTGGGCGGATTGCGCGACCTGGCGTGCCCGGTTGATGGAATCCGTTACAGCCTGGATCATCTCCAACTCGATGCGGCGTATCGCAAGAACATCACCTACGCCGAATACGAAGGTGGACACATGATGTATGTCAATTTGCCCGACATGAAAAAAATGCAGAAAGATTTGGACAATTTCCTGAAGCCATGACAGCACCCGAAAGCGGCGCTAAAGCCCCCCGCACCCCAGACGCCTC
>CAZNOE010001165.1:0-1832 GCA_964574525.1 uncultured Bifidobacteriaceae bacterium | reverse complement strand
CTGAGCATGGTGGAGCAAGCGCTCAAACAGGCCGGCTTCGAACGCGAGCAGATTGAGTGTCTGGCGATTGGACTCGGCCCCGGATCATACACCGGCATCCGCGTGGCCATCGCGCTGGCGCAAGGCTGGCAACTGGCGTCCCGCGACGGCGGGATGAAACTCCTCGGCATCAGCGGCGCGGAGTGCATCGCGGCGCAGGCGCAGGCAGACGGATTTACCGGCAAGGCGTGTGTCGTGATTGATGCGCAGCGCGACGAGTTTTACATCGCGGGCTACGAAATCGGAGTTGGAGAATACCACGAAGTTTTCCCATTGCGACTGGCGACGCTGCCTGAAGTGCGGGAACGGGAGAACGCGGGTGAAACCTTGATTGGGCCGGAAGCGACGCGCTGGTTTCCGGGCGGGCGTGTGATTTTTCCGCGAGCCGCCACCTTGGGGCGTTTGGCGTTGACGCGAGACGATTTTGTCGCGGGCGAAAAGCTGGAGCCGATTTATCTGCGCGAAACCCGGTTTGTCAAAGCGCCGCCACCGCGCATTCTGCCGGCCAGGTGAAACGGCTTGGAACTCCGGCCACCTCGGCCACACCAGCGGACGTTGTTCCGCCCGGCAACGGAGCGCCGGCCTCCAGGCACGGCATGTTTGGTATCGGCGACTTTGAAACGCGCCGTGCCCGGAGGCCGGCGCTCCGTCCGCTAAAGCTGGACTCCAACAGAATTCTTTTCTTCCGCTCCAGAGACATTCCCCCCATAAATGCAGGACTCCGATGAAAGCGGCTGTTCTTTATGGCAAAGAAGACGTGCGTGTCGAGAACGTCACGCCCGACGCGCTCAAGCCCGGTGAAGTCCGGATCCGGATCGAAGCGGCGCTCACGTGCGGCACTGACCTCAAAGTCTTCAAGCGCGGCTATCACGCAAAAATGATCGTGCCGCCCGCGGTGTTCGGGCACGAACTGGCGGGAGTCATTTCTGAAGTGTCAGGTGTCAGGTGTCAGGTTTCAGGATCGGGACTGCACGTGGGTGACCGTGTAGTCGCGGCGAACTCGGCGCCATGCGGCGAATGTTTCCATTGCAAAGCCGGGAAGGAGAATTTGTGCGATGACTTGCTATTCCTGAACGGCGCTTATGCCGAATCCATCGTTGTGCCGGAGCGAATCGCGCAGAAGAACCTGCTGCGGCTAAAACCGGAAACGGAGTTTCGCGACGCTGCGCTCGTCGAGCCGCTGGCGTGCGTGGCGCAGGGCGTTGAAGACACGCGGCTGGCGCCGGGGCAACATGTGCTGATTATCGGCGCCGGGCCAATTGGCCTGATGTTCGTCACCTTGGCAAAGCATCTCGGCTGCGATGTGACGGTGGCGGGCCGCCGCGCGGCGCGGTTGCGTGCGGCGCGAAAACTTGGCGCGAGCCAGGTGGTGGACGTAGGTGATGGCCACGACCTCGTGCGCAAAATCCGCAAGGCAACCGCGAACCAGTTCGACGCGGTCATTGAGGCCGTCGGCAAACCGGAGGTGTGGGAAGCAGCAGTGCGCCTGGTGCGCAAGGGCGGCACGGTGAATTTCTTCGGCGGCTGCCCATCCGGCACGACCATCGCGCTTGACACGACCCTCATCCATTACTCGAACCTCACGCTGCTGGCGAGTTTCCACCACACGCCGCGCACGATCCGGCGGGCACTGGAATTCATCGAAGCCGGGGTGGTTCACGCTGGTGATTTCGTGGATGGCGAATGTTCGCTGGCGGGACTGCCGGAGCTGTTCAAGACGATGTCCACCGGCAATCACGCGGTGAAGACGCTGATTCGAGTGCGGGCGTGATTCGCGCGGCGGACTCTGTGGA
>CAZNOE010001164.1:0-1835 GCA_964574525.1 uncultured Bifidobacteriaceae bacterium | reverse complement strand
AGGTCGCCCTTGGTGTCGCGGTCTTCCATCGGCACTTGCTCGATCATGTCCACGACTTTGGCGAGCAGCGCGGGCGTTGGGATCGTGAACCGCGCGTCCTTCATGTGCTGCGCGTAGGTCGAACCGTCGCCCCCCAGCGTGCGCAGAAACGGAAAGACGTGGTCGTTCACGACCGCAAACATTTCCTTGGCCTCGAAATTCTTGAACCGCGACCAGCGCAAATCATCGTAGGCGCGGCCTTTCGGGTCATTGCCTTCGGGAAAGACGCGGCGCTCCATCGGTTTCTTGAGCCGGGTGGATTTGTTTTCCTCCAGCGTATGCAAATCGTCGAGGCGCTTGAGAAAGAGCAGGTAGGTGATTTGCTCAATGACTTCGAGAGGATTGGAAATACCGCCGGTCCAGAAGGCATTCCAGAGGGCGTCAATTTGGTTGCGGATGTTTCCAGTAATCATGGGCGTCTTGCGATTGCTGGCGATGGTAGCCAAGCAAGCAGCGGTTGCAAAGTTGCGAGTTGTGTTCGGCGGAGCACCGCCGTTGTCCTGACCGCCCGCCGAATTTCAATTTCAGCCAGTGGCCAGGCGCGTGATGCGTTGCTTATCGATGGCGAGGCAGGCGGTTTTGCTCGCGGCGCGAACGAGGTTGATCAATCCCGCGAACCGCGCATCCTGGGTCAGCCCTTGTTTGTAGCGGGTGTAAATCTGTTGCACGATGACGGCGATTTTGAACAACGCGTAGGCGTAGTAGAACACGGCGTTGCTCACTGTCCGGCCGCTTTTCGCGACGTAGCGTTCCAGCAGTTGTTCGCGATTCAAATTGCCGGGCCGCGTCGTCAGCCCAAATGATTGCTTTTGCCAATCCTCCGGGTCGTCGGCATCAACCCAGTATCCCAAGGTCGAACCCAAATCCATCAACGGATCACCGATGGTCGCCATTTCCCAGTCGAGGACGGCTTTGATCTGAGAGACATACTGCGGATCGAGGATCAGGTTGTCGTACTTGTAATCATTGTGAATCAGGCACGCGCCGGCATCCGCTGGTTTATGTTCAACGAGCCAGGCGGCGATACGCTCCATCTCCGGAATGTCGTCGGTGCGGGCATTTTGATAACGCTTGATCCAACCTTCCACCTGGCGCGTGACGTATCCCCCCGGTTTACCTAACTCGCCCAGACCAGCGGCGACGTAATCAACGCTGTGAATCTCAGCGAGGTTATCTATGAAACTTTCAGAGATGCGCCGCATCAATGTCGGCGTCAACTCCAGTCCCTCCGGCGGCGTCGTGCGCAGGATGATCCCTTTAACACGCTCCATGAGATAAAACGGCGCGCCCAACACCGATTCATCTTCGCAATACGCGAGTGGACGCGGAACTTTCGGATAGACGAGAACGAGATGTGAAAGAATGCGATACTCGCGTCCCATGTCGTGCGCGGTCTTGATTTTAGCGCCGAAAGGCGGACGGCGCAAAACCAACTCGCGCTCGCCGACGCGCAGCAAATAAGTGAGGTTCGAATAACCCTTGGGGAACTGCGCGATTTCAAGCCGACCGGTCAGTTCTGGCAGCGCGTGATGCAACCAGGCTTCCAATTTACCAGCATCCAATTCTTCTTCCGGTCGTGTCTTCTGCGGTTGATCGAGCAGTTCGGCCGGCATGGTAATCAAGAAACTGTAGGTTGGGCTACACTCCGGCTGCGGATTCCCTCTCCCCTTCGGAACGGGAGAGAATCCTCCGAAACCAACTTTCGCGCCGTGCGCCCCTGAACCGGGATGGGGCTTGGCCCGCGCGCCAGCGTCTTGGACTGCGGTGGGTGAGGGGGTGAGGGCACACACCGCTTT
>CAZNOE010001163.1:0-1837 GCA_964574525.1 uncultured Bifidobacteriaceae bacterium | reverse complement strand
GCGTGGCGATTGTCGGGAAAATTGGCGAAGGGGCGGAGGAGTGTCGGGCGGTGCTCGATCGGTGGTACACGCTCGATTCGCCGTTGGAGCTGACGGAGGCCAGGCTGGCGGAGATCGTTCGGCAAGCCGCCCTAGATATCCTTTAGCCCGCCTGAGTACCATGGCGGCGTGAGGTCTGATAAATAGGAAATGTCGGATAACCGAGTTCACGCGAGCCGACCGAATGCGAAAGAATCTCTGTGGCGTGGCTGCCGAGTTTCGAAAAAGGTTAAGCTTCGTTTCCCGATGCGGTCAAACGGGCATGAATCACGCCGAGAACGGCCGTTGTCGATTGAATCGAGTAGGTCTTTCGGGTAGGCTGGCTGGTTGAGATTTCTAAAAGTGAAGCGTCGGTCAAGACGGGAGATCATCTATGAGGCGCGCCATTCGTTTTATCGTTGTTGCGTCTCTGGCGGTTTTTTTCATCGGTTGTGATTCGTTCATCGGTCCGATAGGGCCTCCCGGACCAGTGGGAACGGCAGGGCCAGCCGGGCTGGCCGGGCCGCAAGGATCCGAAGGCCCATTGGGGCCGAGTTTCATTCTTGCAATCGGCAGCGTCGACAGCGATGGAACCCTGATCCGCGCGGCCTCCGTAGACGGTCTCGCCGTTGCCTCCGCGCGGACGGCGACGGGTAAGTATACGGTGACGATCTCCGGAACCGGTGCGTTCTCGGGAGTCGTTGGCGATCAGGTCGTCGTTGGATTGACACCGCTTGACGCCCAAGAAGACAATGTCCTCGCGGCTCGCGTAAATTCAATTAACGCGGACACCTTGGAAATTGGTATCGCCGTTGTCGACGTGGAGGGTGGAGCAGCCGGCACCCTTGTGGACGACATTTTCTACTTCCAAGTCTTTCTCATTCCCTAGTTGAACGCGCCGACCGCTTTTTTGATTTTTTGCGGATTGGCAGAACATTCGTCGAGATGCATGTACTTATCGCATCGTCGAGTCCTAGGCGCCTCTTGGGAATTGTCGTCTTAGAATAATGCTGGTTCGAGCCTAACCTAGGAAGACGCATTCATGCGCAAGACCGGGGCCAAGCGATTTCGTTTCCTCTCTTGGATAGAGTTTTTTTTCAGGGCGATCCGGCAAACGGCAAGCCAGAGTGGATACCTTTTGGGGGTGAGCTCAAAATGTAGGGTGGACGCGCGTCCACCCTACGTTTTGCGCAATGAGTTAGAAAATACGGCGGATTTAACTGCGCTTCGCGGTGCCTTTGCCTTCGCCCAGCTTCTTCATGTGCCAGCCGTCCCACATGGACCAACAGAATTCCATGCTGTTGTTATCCGGCATCTTTATGCAGCCTTCGAAAATGGAGGGTTGTCCGGTCATGGGATCCGTGCCCTTTCCCTTCATGCACCAGCACTTGTCTTTTTCGCACCAGGTCATTTCGCCTGACGAGGCTTCGCCCATGTTGTTGTAGTAGTGGTTTTCGAACTTCTTCTTCTTGGGGCACCACGTCCAGACGATCAATCCGGACATGTTCATCTCACCCATTTTTTCGTTCATACGCTCGACCATGACCCACTTGTCGCAGTCCCAAGCGAGATTGGCAGTGCCGGTGGAGGTCATCTTCTGGCCGCCCATCGTTCCTTCGCCGGTCATCGTCCAGTTGCCGACCCAGGGCTCAAGCTGGTCGAGTTCCTTGGGCCGCTCCGGCGCCTTCATCTTGCTCATGTCCATCGGCTGGGGCTGAGCGCAGCCCGCGATGGCCACGGCGGTACATAGGCACACCATCACATTTTTCAACCATCGCTTCATCGAATCTACTCCTTCTCTTGGGTTAGGCCGGGCGGT
>CAZNOE010001162.1:0-1839 GCA_964574525.1 uncultured Bifidobacteriaceae bacterium | reverse complement strand
TTGAAACTCTCCTTCACGAACCAGAAGCCGCCGTCGTTGACGTGCGAGAGAAACAGCGAGCCTGCGCCCATCGCCAGCACCAACAGCTCGCGGTTGATTCCCGGCGTGTTCGCCGCCACCGGCGCCATGATGGCCGACGCCATCGTGATCGCGACCGTTGCCGAACCGACGGCCACGCGAATTGCCGCCGCGACAACCCAGCCGAGCAAAAGCGGAGAGACGCGCGCGTGTTCCACGATGTCCGCGATCGCCGCGCCAACCCCGCCGCGCTCTAGCATTTTGCTCAAGCCACCGCCCGCGCCGACGATCAACAGAATGGATGCCGCCGGGCCGATGCAGTCCTCGAAGAATTTCAGGATTTGTTTGCCGGTGAACCCGCGCGCGTAACCGAAGGAGTAAATGGAAAGCAGCACTGCCAACAGCATTGCGATGATCGGGCTGCCGAAGAAGTTCGCCCACTCGCGCACGCGATCGTCCTTGGGTAGCGCCAAGTCAGCCAGCGACGAGAGCAGCATCAGTAACACCGGGAGCAGGATTGTCAGCAGCGTGAGCCCAAAGCCTGGCGGATGGTGCGAGGGGATTTCCTTCGTGGCGCGTTCGCCGAGTTGGCCGAGGTCAACTTTCAATTTGGTTCCAACGAACGAACCGAAGATTGGCCCGGCGACGATGGCGGTGGGAATTCCGATGAGCGCGCCGTAGAGAATCGTTTTGCCAACATCCGCGCCGATTTGTTCGATGGCGAGCATCGGCCCGGGATGCGGCGGAAGAAATCCTTGTGAGACCGACAAGCCGGCCACGAGGGGAATGGCAATTCGCATCAGCGGCGTGTTGGTTTCGCGCGCAATGGCATAGACGATGGGCGCCAAGAGCACCAGTCCGACGCTGAACAGCACCGGCACGCCGACCACGAATGCCACGGCCAGCATCGCCCACGGCAATCGGCGCTCGCCCAGCAACCGGATGAAGTTTTGCGCGATCACGTGCGCTCCGCCGGATTCCGAAAGCATCTTGCCCAGCATCATCCCAAGGCCCACGACCACGCCGAGAAATCCGAGCGTGTTGCCGACGCCTTCCTGGAACGTCCTGGCAATCGCCGGCAACTTCATGCCCGAGTGCAAACCGATCGCGATGGACACCAGCATCAGCCCAAGAAAAGGATGCAGCTTGAACCGCGCTATCAACACTACAAGCGCGATGACCGCGATCAACGCGAACAGGAGCAGGTTGGCTTCGTGGCTCATCGGGGATCCGGATGGATGAGCAACACGGGGGAGGGAACTTCTCCCGCGTTATGGACTGCGAACCAATCGCTCATGCGATCTCGAAGATGGCTTCGATCTCGACAGCAATGTTTCCCGGCAACGATCCCATGCCGACGGCGCTGCGGGAACCGACACCGTAGTTCGGTCCGAAAACTTCGGCGAAAAGTTCACTGCACCCGTTGATGACTTTCGGATGATCCGAAAAATCGGGCGTGGCGTTGACCATACCCAGCACCTTGATGACGCGCTTCACGCGGTTGAGGCTGCCGAGTTCGCTTCGCAACGTGGCGAGGATAGCGAGACCGACCTGCCGGGCGGCGGCTTTGCCACCGGCAAGATCAAGGTCAGCACCGACGCGGCCGGTGATAAGCGATAGATCCGGCTTGAGCGGTCCATGTCCGGAGACGTAGGCGAGATTGCCGGCGACGACGAGCGTTTTGTAAACGGCCACCGGTTTTGGCGCCGGCGGCAGTTCGAGCCGCAGTTCTTGGATTTTGGCTTCAGCATTCATGGGATTTTGTAACTTGGGGAAACCATGACCATCTAGAAGCATTTCGTCCAGCCTGTCGTGTAATTT
>CAZNOE010001161.1:417-1842 GCA_964574525.1 uncultured Bifidobacteriaceae bacterium | reverse complement strand
GCTAAAGCAGGGTGTTAATGAAACTGCAGGTGCGCTGTGCCTTGGCTCTTCGCCTTTGAATCGTTGTCAGTGCTGATACGCCACGATACGCTGCTGCGAAATGAATGGCGCAAAGACTGGTGAACATTTTCGCGAAGAATCCATCCGCCAAAACCCAAAGCAGATGAACGACCGCTGGTATAAAATCGCGAACGTGGATGAGGTTGATTCGCCGGCCTTGCTCGTTTATCCCGACCGCGCAGAAGAAAATATCCGGCGTATGATCGCGATGGTCGGAGATGTGAGCCGGCTGCGCCCGCACATGAAGACGCACAAGCTGCCGGAGATTATCCGTATGCAGCTCGCCCACGGCATCACCAAGTTCAAGTGCGCTACCATCGCCGAGGCGGAAATGACCGCGGACTGTGGCGCGGCGGACGTGTTGCTGGCGCACCAGCCAGTCGGGCCGAAGGTGCAACGCTTCATTCAACTGCTGAAGAAATTTCCCCAGACAAAATTCTCGACCATCGCCGACGATGCGGGAGTGATTCGAGCACTTTCCTCCGCGTGCGCTCAAGCCAGCGTGTCGGTGGAAGTGTTGCTCGACATTGATTGCGGCATGCATCGAACTGGAATCATGCCCGGACCCAAGGTGGTTGAACTTTACCAATTACTCTGCACGCTGCCGGGGCTGAAGCCGGGCGGGCTGCACGCCTACGACGGACATATTCGCGAGAGCGATCCGGCAAAGCGCGCGGAGATTTGCCACGCCGCGTTCGCCCCAGTCAACGCGCTGCGACAGAAGCTGCTGAATGGTGGTTTGCCGGTCCCGCGGGTTGTCGCTGGCGGAACGCCGACTTTTCCGATTCATGCGCGCGACAAGGACGTTGAGTGCAGTCCCGGAACGTGCGTCTTCTGGGACGCCGGTTACGGCGCGAAGTGCCCGGAGATGGATTTTCTGAACGCGGCGCTGGTCTTGACCCGCGTCGTCAGCAAGCCGGGCGGAAACCGTCTTTGCCTTGATCTCGGCCACAAAGCCATCGCTTCGGAAAATCCGCATCCACGGGCAGTTTTCTTGAATTTGCCGGACGCGCAGGCCGTTTCGCACAGCGAAGAACATCTCGTGGTTGAAACCGAACGAGCCGGGGAGATTGAACTGGGCGCCTGTATTTACGGCGTGCCGTGGCATGTTTGTCCGACCGTGGCGTTGCATTCCGAGGCGATCATCGTTCGTGGCGGCGGCGCGCGGGAAAGATGGGGAGTTGTGGGGCGCAACCGGCGGTTGACGGTTTGAACTTCACGATTTTTGTCTCGGCCACAGCCGAGTGCAAAGAAGTAATGCGCCAAGAGCGAACAAGCCAGACGTGCTCGGCTCGGGAATGGGCTGGTTGGAAAATGAAATGGAATCCAGAATAAAGCCTCTTCCAACTCCGGAGGAAAATATGG
>CAZNOE010001161.1:0-407 GCA_964574525.1 uncultured Bifidobacteriaceae bacterium | reverse complement strand
TGAACGTTACCGGCGACACGTTGCGGCGTGATCCAGCTTGCTCCTTGCGGGGCGACCCCCGTGAACGAAAGCCCTCGCAGACAGAATAAGCCGCTGAAGCCGCAGGGTCAGTCCTGAGTAGGATCGTTGGTTGCTTTTCAACCCCAAATCTGCCGGTCGAGTGAGCGATATTGAATCGCCTCGGACACGTGATCCCCGGTGAGATTGTCCGCGCCGGCCAGATCAGCAATCGTCCGCGCCACTTTCAGAATCCGGTCATAAGCGCGGGCGCTCAAATTCCAGTCAGCCATTGCTGTCCTCAGCAATTCCTTCGTCCCGTCATCCAGCGCACAGAACTCCTTGAGCTCCTTCGGACCCATGCGGGCGTTGCAGGTAATCCTGGGTTTGGGCGCGAAGCGGGTTTGCTG
>CAZNOE010001160.1:0-1844 GCA_964574525.1 uncultured Bifidobacteriaceae bacterium | reverse complement strand
CCGGAGGACGTGTTGGACAAGGACTATCAACACGCCGGACGCGTTTCGATTGATTTGCTGAAAAAATCGCTGCCCTCGAACAATTATGATTTTTACGTCTGCGGTCCGGGCGCGATGATGGAGGCCATCACCACCGGGTTGAAGGAATGGGGCGTGCCGGAGAAAAAGATTCAGACGGAAGCGTTCGGCCCGGCCAGCGTAAAGAAGATTGCTTGTGTCGGGGAAATGCAACCGGCTGGACTTGAGCTGGAGGTTCATTTCTCAAAATCGGGCCGGAAGCTCGCGTGGAAAAGTCAGGTGGAGTCCATTCTGGATTTGGCCACGGCCGCGAACATCGCCATTGACTCGGGCTGCCGCGCGGGCAATTGTGGGACCTGCAAGGTCGCTGTCAAATCGGGCAAGGTGAAATACTTGAAGGAGCCCGGCTACGACGTTGAAGCCGGCACGTGCCTGACCTGCTGCTGCGTTCCGGAAACTGAAGTGGTGCTGGATGCTTGACGCGCGAACGACCGGGTTTACCATTAGTCGCGTCTCCATTCCAAAGTTTTGTTGCGGCATAATCAAAAGACACACTGCGTAATTCTTATGATCAAACCAACGGCCCATCCCAGCGGAATCAAATCGCAGGCCGCCAGGCAAATCATTTTCACTGCCGGCTTGCTCGTCTTCTTCTCTGGCGAACTGGTCGCAGCCGAGTCTGAGCTTTATCGCATTGATCCCGCCAAAGTGCTGGGCGCGGAGAATTGTGCCGAGTGCCACGCGCCGATGGTTGAAGCCCTGAAGCTCACACACCATTACACCACTTTCACGACGACGCATCAGGGCGACGCGGCCAAGCAGATTCTTTCCAAGATGGGCATTCGTCGGATGAAAGCCGAAAGCCTGTGTGTCAAATGCCACTACACCTCCCAGGGTTCCGGGGAAGCGATCAAGACCATCTCCGGGATATCGTGCGAGTCCTGCCATAACGCGGGTGCCGATTGGAACAAAGTCCACAACAACAAGGACGATCCCCAGCGCCTGACCAAGGCGGAAAAGCTCGGCATGCTCCGGCCATCCAATTATTATCACGTCGCCGCGAACTGTTTTTCCTGTCACACCGTGCCGGAAGAGAAATTGGTCAACGTGGGCGGCCACACGGCGGGCAGCGACTTTGAACTGGTGGCCTGGTCGCAAGGCGAAGTCCGCCACAACCTGCAAAAATCCGCCGGCAAGGTGAACGAACCTGCGCCGCCGCCCGGGAAGCGGATGCTTTACATCGTGGGCCGGGCGCTGGACCTGGAATATGGCCTGCGGGGCTTGGCCAAAGCCACCGAGGCGGGCAAATACGCCGAAAGCATGACGAAGCGGATCGAGTCGGCCAAAACCAAGATGAAGGAAATCTTCAACGTCCTCAAGGCCGACGAGATCAAGCAAATCCTGGACGCAGCGGACAGCGCGCAGTTGAAGATAAGCAATCCGCAGAACCTCAATGCGGCCGCCGACAAGGTCGCGGCCGTCGCCCGAAAATTTTCATCGAGCCATGACGGCGCGACATTCGCCGCGATCGATCCGATGATTCCAGGCTCCGATCAGTTCAAGGGGAAGGTTTACAAGCCATAGCTGACTCGAGCTGCATGCCTGGAATGGAGATGGTTGTGACGCTCGCCCTCATCCTAACCTTCTCCCTCGGGGAGAAGGAACAGCCGTTGCTCGTTTCTGGTTTCGCGGAATCCGTCCGGCAAATCCAGCCGCAAGAATTACTATGAGGTGGAGAACGAGTCTCCCTCTCCCGGGGGAGAGGGCCGGCGTGCACCGCCATTGAAAGAAGATGACCATGTGATGTTTTTGAATGTACAAAGTAT
>CAZNOE010001159.1:0-1858 GCA_964574525.1 uncultured Bifidobacteriaceae bacterium | reverse complement strand
TGTATTGGCCGTTGACGAACGAATAAAACGTCTCGCCGTAACGGCTGTTGCTGTGCGTGAAACAAAACTCCAGCATCTTGCTGGCGTAATGCAGCGGCGGATAAATCGGCTCACTGCCGTCGCTGGCGAGGTCTTCCATTACCAGGTCCATCAGCCCGTGGCGCGATTGAAACGTCTTACCGTTGTAAATCAACTTCAGCCCCGTGTTCAGGTAACTGTAATGGCGCAGGCGGCGTTCGACGTGTTCCGGGCGAAACTCGCTCTCTTTGAAAATCTCCGGGTCAGGTTCAAACTCGATGAACGTGCCGTCAGCCTCTTTCGGATTCTTCCCCTTGGATTCCTTTTTCAATTTCCCTTGCTTGAACGAGGCTTCAACGAACTCTCCGTCCCGGTAGCTGCGAACGAGAAACGTTTTCGACAACGCATTCACGGCTTTCGTCCCAACGCCATTCAACCCGACGCTGAATTGGAAAACCTCGTCATTGTACTTTGCGCCCGTGTTGATTTTGGAAACGCAGTCCACAACTTTGCCAAGCGGAATGCCGCGCCCGAAGTCGCGCACCGCAACGCGCGGGCCTTCAATGGCAATCTCAATCTCCTTGCCGTGACCCATGATGAACTCGTCCACCGCATTATCGAGCGCCTCCTTCAGCAAAATGTAGCAGCCGTCGTCCGGGTGCGACCCGTTGCCGATGCGGCCAATGTACATGCCGGTGCGCAGGCGGATGTGTTCGAGCGACGAGAGCGTTTTGATTTTGCTCTCGTCGTAATTGTGCTTTGGTTTTTCAGCCATACCAATTTACTGACGGTAAAATGAAACAAACGGGCGGAGATGAAAACAGGAAAGTGCGACGGCACTCATTCTCTGTGAAGGCGATGCATCCGCCACTCATTACGACCGGAGCGCGAGTTGATCTTCCGAATTCATGCTGAGGACGCGGATCGTCGTCCTGCCCACAGGCGTCTTGCCAACCAGGTAGCTGCCGCGCCACGCAAAGTGGTCTTCCCAAAGCTGATGTCGCGGATGGAATAGCTCCGTTACCCGGTTCGTTTGGGGATCAATGCCCGTCAAGTTCGGACCTTTGTGGAGATTACAGTCAATGCAAGCCAAGGCGAGATTATCGAGATCATCGCTGCCGCCGTGGAATTTCGGCAGGATATGCTCGACGTGGAGGACGGCCAGAGGCGAGTTCTCCTGATGCAGCTTGCAGTACTCGCAACGATTGCCGGCGCGCTCCCGGACGCGGGCTTTCGTTCGCTCGTCCATCGCTCAGGATTCCGAGCCGCCCAATTGCCGCGCCTGCCGCTGGAGTATGGCGACGAATTTGTTCGCCCGCACGTAACCCGCGTACTCAGCCTTTTCCGCCTCGGTGAGCTGGCCTTCGGTGGATTTCCCGGCCAGTTCTTCGATGCGCGCCTGAAGCTTGGGATCGGCACGAAAGTTCGCCACCGCCTCCGCCTTATCCGGCAGGACGATTTGCAACACGGGGCGAACGCCCCGATCAAAAGCCTCTGTTTCCGGTGTCGCTGGCACGCCCTGACTCTACCACAAGCGCCGGCTGTTTGGCAATCGCCTGCCACGTCGGGCGACCCGCCCGATGCAAAACTCAAGATTCGCGCAAATTCGCTCTTGCTGACGCCGGGCGATGGGGATTCAATAATCTACGTTCGGAAAGACGACGTATGTAATCCAAGGAGAGATGATGAACAAACAAGTTGATCCAGACACGGGGCTATACAAGCGGCTGCTCGGTTAGTTTGGCCCCGGCATTCTTGCGGCGTACCGAACCGAACCGGACAAGTACCGGATTGAGGGCGACTCTTTTCACGGACTGGTCGCGTGTTCCGGCTTGAAATC
>CAZNOE010001158.1:0-1864 GCA_964574525.1 uncultured Bifidobacteriaceae bacterium | reverse complement strand
GCTTCTTCAGCAGGGCTTGCGTTTCGTTTTCGCTTTCGGGCGTGATGAACGTCGCCGACTTGGGCGGAAATAGATCGTAAATTGGATTCGGTTTGCCGACGCGGATCATTGTGCCCTGGTGGGTGGCGGGCAGAAAACCGGCGGCCCAATTTGCCGCGCCGTTTGGAGCGAAACCGCGCACATCGGGCAGCACGATGAACGTCGGCAGATTTTCCCTCAGGCTTCCGAGTCCGTAGGAAATCCACGCGCCCATGGCCGGAAATCCCGGCAGCACAAAGCCGGAGTTCTGCATGAACGTTGCGGGGCCGTGCACGTTGGACTTCGAGACCATCGAATGAATGAACGCGAGCTCGTCCACGCACGAGCCGATGTGAGGAACGAGGTCGCTGATCCATTTCCCGCATTGGCCGTAAGGTTTCCAATCCCACGGGCTTTTCATCACCGCGCCGGGGTCGCTCTGAAAAAGCTCCACCTTGCCGCCAGGGTCGAATTTCTGTCCGCTCCGTTTGATGAGTCCGGGTTTGTAATCAAACGTGTCGCACTGGCTGGCCGCGCCGGACATGAACAGTTGCACGACCCGCTTCGCCTTGGCGCGATGATGCAGGCCGCCGTTGAATTCCGTCCGCGGTGAACCGGTTTCGGCGAGCAAGCCTTGCTGACCGAGCAGATGAACCATCGCGATGCCGCCGAGGCCGCCGCCAAATCGCCAAAGAAATTCCCGGCGGTCAATCAGGCGCGAGTCTTTGGCGCCAAGTTGAATCGGCGTTTGCTGCGAGGAGCAGACATGGCAATCCGGCTTTGTCATCAATCAATAAACATGAATTCCGAAGTATTAAAAATAAGCCGGCAAACGCTGGCCATCCCATTTTTCCGGGCGAACGTCGCCACCCGGCGCATCTCGGAGGTGGTGGGGCGCCGGCTCAGTGCCAATTGATATACCTCTTCGATCTGCTTGTTCAAAGGGCCGGCGTTCGACACCCGTTCCGCCAGGTGCTCGCATTGTTTCAACACGAAAGGATTGTTGAGCAGTGCGAGGGCCTGGAGGGAGGTCAGCGTCACGCTACGCTTGGGCGTGAGAATTGATGCGTCTGGGCAATCCAGCGAGTCCATCCACGGGTCGGGGACGCTGCGCACGGTGAAACGATAGATGCTGCGCCGGCGGGCAACCGGGCTGTCCACGTCGAACTGGGTGTAGTCGTAAACCGGCGAGTGATCGTCTTTGAAATAAAACTGCTGTACGGACGGACCGCCCATGGTCGGGTCCAGCCGGCCACTGATGAGCAGCAGCGAGTCGTGAATGGCTTCGGCATCGAGCCGCGCGCGATTCATGCGCCAGAGATACCGGTTGTCTGCATCGAGCAAGGTGTAATCCGTCCGGTTGGCCGGGCTTTGCCGATAAGTGGCGCTGGTAACGATCAAACGATGCAGGTTTTTCAGCGACTCGCCGTTGTCGAGAAACCAGAACGACAGCCAGTCGAGCAATTCAGGATGAGTGGGCAGCGCGCCCATGTGGCCGAAGTCATTCGGCGTTTCGACGATGCCACGGCCGAAATGATAATGCCACACGCGGTTCACAAAGGAGCGGCGCGTGAGCATGTTCTTGGGGTCGGTAATCCATCTCGCCAGCGCCGCGCGCCGCCACCCCTCACCCGGACTGCCGGCCACCCTTTCCCCATCGGATGGAGAGAGGGATGGGGTGAGGGGCTCCGTGGAATTCTCTTCGCGTGCGGATTCTGCAGAAGACTCGGAAAAGTTCGGACTGCTCCCCGGCACCGCGCCAATTCCCGCGGGCGACATCAACTCGCCCGCCTTCTTCACGTCGCCGCGCGCGAGCAGATGGACGGGGCGCGGCGTTTTGGGCGGG
>CAZNOE010001157.1:0-1868 GCA_964574525.1 uncultured Bifidobacteriaceae bacterium | reverse complement strand
CGCTCGCGCAACCACGCGATGCCCCGCGCGCCTCCCAACCAGAGGTCGCCGTTTTGCGCGCTGAAAAAGGCGCTCCAATCCTCTTGTGCGATTTCCTCGGGCGGCTCGAATGGAAACGGCTTGAAACTCTGGCCGTCAAAAATTTCGAGGCGACTCACGCCTTCGCGCCTGGTCGCGGGCGAACTTCGAATACACAGGCTGCCGTCCTTCAACTGACCGAGCGCCGTGAGCCTTCGCCGCGAGCCGGTCGGCTGAACCTCCGAAAACGTCGGACCCTTTGGCTCGAAGCGAAACAACTTTTCATTCGCGCTCAGCGCCAGCGTCCCGTCTTTGAGCGCAAACAAGGCGGAGGCCCCACGCGCGGCTTCGGCGATTGCCGGTGGCAAAGCATATTGTTCGCGGGACTCGCCCTGCAATCGCTGCAGCGCATTGCTGGAAACGAACCACAGATTGCCTTCGGTATCGTCCGCCAGGGCATGAACAGATGACGTGATGTTCTCCGCTGCGCGCGGCGTCGTCCACAATGCCGGCGCGTGTCTGAACAACCCGCTGGCGGTCGCCAGCCAGAAAGTGCCGCCGGGTTCAACGGCCACATCGAGAATTCGGCGAAAGGGGATGTCGTCGTTCGCGGTCGCATCCGGCTGGTCGTCGGGCAACTCAAATAACGATTCGCTCGTGGCAATCCACGTCCTGCCCGGGCCGCGCCAGGCGAAGCGCAACTTTTCCACGTTCAGCTCGCGGGAGCTCCAGCGTTGTCCGTCGTAGCGGGCCAGCGACGCCTTCTGAGGCGTGGCCGACTCTGCCAGCGCGGTGAAGCCACCGTTTTCTTCCTCCTGCACCGGGTGAAAGTTCTGGAGCTGCAAGCCGGCGGGCGGGATGAATTCGATCCAGGCACTGCCGGGCTTCACGCTGCGAAGCGGCCCGGCGACTTTCGCGATACCGCGCGCCGCCGAGATCCACAGCCCATCGTCGCGCGCGGGACTCATCGTCCGGAATGAGCCAAGTGAAGTCTGATCAGCGCTGCGCAACAGAACGGTTTGCGGATTGCCCGGTTCATCCGCGTCGAACTCCAACAAGCGGTCAGGGAGGAGCAACAGCACGCGACCCTGACGCACCGGGCAAAGAGGAATCGGGTCCGTGGAACCAGCGCGGAAGTGGTCCGCAATTTCTGGCACACGATGCAACACCCATTCGCCATCCCGGAATTCCTGCAAGCCTTCGGGTGCGACGGTCCACAATTGCCCGCCTGGGCTCTCGTAAATGCGATGGCGATTCGGGCCAGGCGCGGGAATAGATGCGACTTCGTACCCGTCGAGCGCGCTCACCGCGTCTGATTTTAGGTGCCGGACGAGAACGTTGCCACCTGCACCGATCATTACTGAAACGCAGGCGTTTTCCGCGAGGCCGTCAGCTTTTTTGAAGGCGGACCAGTGGCCACTGGGCTGCGCGCGCAATGTCGGCGCCGGCGCGGCGAGCGCCGTGGCAAGGATGAGAAGCGCGGCGCAAGGTTTCATCATTCCACCGAAACGATTATCTCCCAGCGCAGGGGTTGTGCAATCAAAAGCACACCGTGTGCAATCGAACGCACAGTTCGGGGCGCCGGACTGACAGGAGCAGGACGGTGAAGCCATCGCGGGAATTTCGGTGTGCCCTCAGACGCACACTCCCCAACGCGTCGTTCCCGAGGTAAAACAGGATGAAATTCCGGTGAGAAAAAGAACGCACAATTCAATCCCGCCGCTGACAACTCGCCCTCCGTGCTCCGTCCCCCCGGCGCCGCTCGCCCGCGATGGTTTCACCCTCATCGAAGTGTTGGTCGTCATCGCGATCATTGCCATCCTCGCCGCCATGTTGCTGCCGGCGCTGGA
>CAZNOE010001156.1:1598-1869 GCA_964574525.1 uncultured Bifidobacteriaceae bacterium | reverse complement strand
GCGCGCAGCATGGCCGAACGCGGTGACATAGGCGATTTGAAATGGCTCGAAGCGGTCAGGTCGCAGTCGCGTTACGAGTGCGTCTGCAGATTTTTGTGGATCAGTAGAACGGATTGCCAGCAAGCCCACGGCAGACTGAAACGTGCGCAAGGAGATTTGCGTTGAATTCTTTGCGTTCCATGCGTTCTATTGCGGCAATTCATTTCGTGTGATTCGCCGGTTTCGCGGTTGAAGAAAATCGGTTGGCGGAACACGGGTTTTATTTCATCGA
>CAZNOE010001156.1:0-1588 GCA_964574525.1 uncultured Bifidobacteriaceae bacterium | reverse complement strand
CTGAAACGCGCCAAGCGTGCTGGAATTCGTGAGCCATGACCACGTTTCCATCGCTGGATCTTCGAACGCGCGCGCCAGGAATTGGTAGAGGAACGCGCGAGCGACTGCTTGGTCAATCGAAACCTGGAGCGTTTGATGAGTTTGTGCGTTCGCTGCCCCCTCACCCTGCCCCTCTCCCCCTCCGAGGGGGAGAGGGAACAGCAAAATGCGCTCTTCCGAATTTCCGACACCGTTCGATTCGCCGAGAGTCTGGCGAGAATTCTCCCTCTCCCCATCCGATGGGGAGAGGGCCGGGGTGAGGGGCAGACGACCTTCAACCGAACGTGTCGCATCCAAGTCGCTTGCCCCGGCGATTTCGGATTTGAAATTTGAGAATACCGAGCGACGCGGCTTGTCGCTGCGCGCGGCCCAATCCGCACTGCGTCCCTCGCGCTCCTCACTTCTCACTTCGTCAGATGGAGTTTGCATGTTTGTCCGGCCGGATGTGCACTGGTTCTTCGACGGTGGTCTCGATGATTTTCGTTCCGTCCTTCGCGTAGCCGATGATGGTGTCGTTGTACATCGCGAACTTTTTGCCGCGAATCTCGGTCTCGAAAATTTTCGGGCCTTCCTTGATTTCGTAACGGGAACAGATGCGCTGGTCCTTGCCGAAAAGCTGGAGCACGGCGAGCAGTTCGCGGTCGGGATTCGAGTAACGTTCAATGGCCTCATCCACGCCCGGGCCGAACATCTGCTTCAGATATGGCCGGGACACCCAGCGCGGCGGAATGTAATAACCGTTTGGCTCAGTCCCGAATTGCGGGTAGAGAGGCAGCGCGACTTTTGCGACGTGAATCAGGTAGTAGAGCGGATTGTAGCGGTCTTCCTTCCACGTGCCGTCCTTGTTGAGCTGCACAAGACCCTGCAACCGGATGTGGCCGACGCACGCGGCCATGCAACGGGTTTGCATTGGCAGGCCGCCGCCCGCCTGGTCGCGGCCTTCGACGCGCGGGAAACAGGCGATGCACTTTTCCGTCGTGCGCGTCGTGCCGCGATAGAGCGTCTTCTTGTAGGGGCAGGCTTCCATGCATTTGCGGTAGCCGCGACAGCGTTCCTGATCCACCAGCACGATGCCGTCTTCGGGCCGCTTGTAAATCGCGTTGCGCGGACAGGCCGCGAGACAGGCGGGATACGTGCAATGATTGCAAATGCGCGCGAGGTAAAAGAACCACGTCTTGTGTTCGGGCAACCGCTCGCCGCCGTCGAAACCCATTTTTCCCTTCTGGCTTTTCTCGGAACCGGTGGGGTGATCCTCGAAACGGTTGGGCGCGGCCCATTCTTCATCCGTGGGCAGATAGCCGAGGGCCTTTTGTGCGCCCTCGGGGCTGACGTTCTTAAGCGCGGCTTCAAAGACGGTCTGGCCCTTGAACTGGCCGTAGGGCGCTTTGACATCTTTCGCCTCGCCGTTCCACTTCTGGCCGCCGGGATTGTGTTTCTCCAGAAGGTCGAGGAGCTTCACGTCCCAATGCTGCGGATAACCGCCGTAGGGCTTGGTCTCGACGTTGTTCCACCACATGTATTCCTGGCCCTTGGAAAACGTCCACGTGGA
>CAZNOE010001155.1:0-1870 GCA_964574525.1 uncultured Bifidobacteriaceae bacterium | reverse complement strand
CCAACTGCATAGCACAACGCCACAGGCACGAGCGGGCGCTTCATGAAGATGGCGCTGTCTAGCAAGCGGCGCGGGTGAAGTCACGCCGGGAATTACCACTTCACCGCACCGAATGACCATTCCTTCCGTCAGCTTCGTGGCAGCGCCTTCACCGTGACGGCCTACCGCGGCGGTAACTTACCGCAATTTCATGAGCCGACAGCGCGCGGTGGTCGAGCGTGACCCCACCAATCGTGCCTTCGAAGAAACACTTCAGGCTCGGGTTGGCGTGATTACCAATCCGCAACGGTTCCGTGTTGGATAGGTCGCCAGCCTGATTTGTTGGATCGAAGGTCAATACGGATTGGCCGTCCACATAGAGTTTGCCACCCTTCGCCGAGTTGCGTTCGACCGTCACGGCGACATGGTGCCAGCGGCCGTCGTGCAAATTCGGTGCGGGCGAAACGAAGTTTTGAAAGCCCAGCGGCCGCATCGGTGGCGCCGAGAGTTGGCAGGCCACGCGGCCATGATCCAGATAGAATTGGAATCCGACACATTCGACTGTCGAGCGTGTTTGGTGCTTGTCCACGATGGGCATGACTCCGAAGTCATTGTCTGCCGCACGGGCTGCAATCCACACCGCGAGCTTTTTGGGGACAAATCTTGAAACCATCGGGTGGGCGTTCACCCACCCTGTGACTCGCTGCGCGCTCTTTGAAGCCGCCGGGTAAGCTTTGATCCACGCTTCGATGGAAAAATCCTGGCTGGCTCCAAAATTGAACTCGGGCGCATTCGGCGCGAAGACTCGATCGCCGAAGCCGGAGAACTTGAAGGTCCTGTTATGTCCCTCCTTTACCGACCATCGGCCCTTGGTTTCCTCCTGACACTGCACCTGCCGCACAGATATTTTGGTCCCTCGCAGCGTGAGTAGCAGCGCACAAGTCAGCGCCACGCCAAGAATTACCACACTCACCTGTGAGATGACCACCCTTCGCCGAATGAACCCAAAGGCACTTGCTCTTGGCGCTCCGCGGGGAACAGAGGACGGTTGTTCGTCAACCATGCCGCTGACGTTCTTTCCGGCGCGGGCGTGCGTCAAGGCACGATTTCCCGGTTTGACTCATGGCCGACGGATTCACCACTTCTTTCGCCAGCGGCCCCAGGCCCAAAGCGCGAGCAAACCGAGCGCCCCGCCTGTCGTGTCTATGAGAACGTCTATCGGTGATCCTTGGCGATTCGGGACAAATGCCTGGTGGAGTTCGTCCGTGATGGCGTAAACCACCACGCCAATCAAGGCGTTGCGGGCTTCGATCCAGGACCAGGGACGTGGATCGCGTTTCACCGGTTTTCGGAACGCTCGCCAGTAGAGCATCGCTAGAATACCGAAGACAGTCAGGTGTGCGCACTTCCGGGCGGCCAAGACGACGTCGCCCACCGTTTTTTCCGGCACGTTCGGAAACAGCCAGTGCATCAGCGGGCCGATGATGCGCGAGGAACGCCGGGCGGAATTCTCGTCGCTGGACGCCACGAAGATGAGGCCGAACCAAAGCAGAATCACCAGCCAGTATTTCAGGAACACACGGGTTTTTGACACGGCGCATAGCAAGCAGGGTTCGCGCGGGTGAAGCAACTTGAAATTGATTTCGTTTGCCCAACGATGATGCTTTTGGCAGACAAGACCGCTGTGATGGAACTCCGTTCAACATGTTAAGACTCGGCGTCAACATTGACCACGTGGCGACGTTGCGCGAAGCTCGCTATCGCGGTCGCGGCCGTGGCGAACCTGATCCGGTCGCGGCAGCGGTGATTTGCGAGGCGGCGGGCGCGCACGGCATCACGGCCCATCTGCGCGAAGACCGCCGTCACATCCAGGATCGCGATGTCTGGAAGC
>CAZNOE010001154.1:0-1872 GCA_964574525.1 uncultured Bifidobacteriaceae bacterium | reverse complement strand
GCGAAATGAACGTAGCCATGAACGGTCAATGGGCGAACGCCGGTTTTGTCGCGAATGGTGACTCCCTCGCCCGCAATGATTTTGCCGATACAACTGAGCCGAACTTTTGGAAATTGTTTTTTCCACGCGTCGAGCAGCGGTACCGCGTCCTTGCTCGCCACCGTGAACAACAACTCGAAATCCTCGCCATCCGTAAGCGCAGCGACGAAGGCCGGCTTAGCCGTGTCGCTTCCTTTGGCCGCCAGTTTCGCCACGCGGCTGATGGGAATCGCGCTTTTGAGCAATTCGGCCCCCACGCCGCTGGCCTTGAGAAGATGGCGCAAATCGCCCGCCAGTCCGTCGCTGATGTCCATCAGGGCGTGAACCGGACAATTCTCAGCCAGCCAGCGGGCCTCGACCAATCGCGGTTCGAAATCGAGATGCTTGCCGGCGAGTGAACCACCCAGTTCACCGGTGACGAAAATCGCGTCGCCGGCTTTCGCGCCGGAGCGGAGCAGAATTTTACCGTGGGGCACGAAACCGATCAACGCCACGGAAATCAGCACGCGCTCAGGATTCGATGTGGTCTCGCCACCAACAATGGCCACGTTGTGCCGGCGGGCCAGCGCGTTCATGCCCGTGTAAATCGCCTCGACGAACGAGGCGTCGAAATTGCGCGGCAATCCAATAGTGATGAGCGCCGCCGTCGGCGTTCCTGCCATCGCGGCGATGTCGCTCAGGCAACGGGCCAGCGCTTTGTGCCCGATCTTTTCCGGCGGGGTTTCGTTCGTGAAGTGGATCCCCTCGACCACCGCGTCCGTCTTGAACAACAGCAGGCGGTCCTTTGCACCCGCTTCGAGCACCGCGCAATCATCTCCCGGGCCGACCACGACGGATTCATTCGTCGGCAATCCGCGCGTAAGGCGATGGATCAGTTCGAACTCGTTCATGCACTACCCGGGCTGGTTGAAGTGGGCCTCCAAATAGAAAAACCTCATGAAGTTGAGCGCATTGAACAGCACATGTGCGGCAATGGGAGCGAGCAGGTTGCCCGTCCGCTCATAGAGTTGAGCCAATACCAGCGCCAGCAGAAGCAGCGGCACGAAAATGCCCAGGTTCACGTGAATGCCGGCGAACAGCAGCGAAGTCCCCCACAACGCCAGGCGCGGAAATCCTGCCTGCTTGATCGCGGGATACAGAATGCCGCGAAAGAGCAATTCCTCCGCAACCGGCGCCACGCCGATCGCCACGACGCCCATCACCACGCGGTCCAGCCACGTCGCAGTGTGCTGAAGCGCTTGCACGGCGGGTTGAATCTCCGTTTTCATGTGCGCGCGCGACATGAGTTCGACGGACGCCGTTTGCAGCAACATGCCAACGGGCAGAAAGATGCCGGCCGCAAGCACGCCGAAGAGCAGCGCCATCGGCCAGCGGTTGTTGAAACCAAAGGCCTCAGCCCAGCGCATCCCGTGTTCGCGCACAAAACGCCCGGTGAACACAATGGCGACGCCCTGAAAGCTCAACGCGGCCACCAGCGTGTGCCACGTGGGATTGCTGAGGCCCGGTTTGCCGGCGACGTGCTGTGCCAGCGCGCCCAGGGTCAGCCCGAGATAAACGAACGCGAGCAACGTGGCAAACCGGCGCGTGAACCGGTCAAACTCCCACGGCTTCCGCAAAACGAACAGCGCTGCCGCGGAACAAGCCGCACACCCGAAAACCAGCCCAAAGAATAGCCACGCCTTGTCCGTGGCACCGTTGGCGACAAAGCGGATTGCCGTCACGGCAACCGTCCCGAAGAAATGGCAAACGAACACGCTCAACAGGAGGCGCAGGATGGCTTCAAACTTCCACGGTTTTTCGGACAACACGACGCCATGCTACGGAATCAGCCCG
>CAZNOE010001153.1:0-1876 GCA_964574525.1 uncultured Bifidobacteriaceae bacterium | reverse complement strand
GGATAGTTCATCCAACAAGTGAAAAGACGCACAATCCAGCGCCGAAACAGTGGTGCCTGGATGAATCCCGGATCGGTGGATGCTTCGCTATATCCTCAAGAATCACTTGGGGGCGAGTAACCGCTTCATCGCCTCGCCCATGGCCTCGCCGATGAGGTAGTAGGTCTCGGCGTTCGAGTTCCAGTGATAGCCCTGCCCGCTGGGGGACTGCTCCTTCGGGCGCCAGAACGCTCTCGTGCTGACAAACGCCACGTTGCCTTTGAACTCCTTGTGTTCGGCCACGGCGGCCTGCGCTTTCATCAGCGAGAGGGCGCGGGGATGCGTCTCCTCCGGACCGGTCATGCCGGTTTCGGCGATCACGAACGGCAGCGCGGGCGCGCCGAGTTCCTTCCGGATGTCGCGGATGAAGTAGGCCAGGTTGCTTTCGTATTCCGCGTTGAACTTGTCGTTGATGCGGTCGTTCCAACCTTGATGCCAGCCAAAGCCCGAGAGCACGTAGCGCCCGTCGCTGTCCGGCACGAGTTCCTTGATGTTGGCGAGCGCGGCCTTCGTGAGGGCTAGTGTCTCGCGGTAGTATTTGCCAAGGATGGCGGGATCCGCAGCAATGGCGGCGTCCGCTTTTTCGCCGAGCGAATAGGGCGGCTTGCCCGCGCTGGGCGGACGGAAATCCACGGCGAGGCTTTTGCCGCCCCAGGCGCATTTGATGAGCAACACCGGTTCCTCAGGCGCGTCGCCCATCACCCAGCCAAAGCCGAGTTCGGGACCGATCGTCTCTTGGCGGGCGCCGTAGCCCACGGTGAGCGGTCCCTTGCGGTCGAGGTAGGAAATCCACACGTCATCGCGCGTGCGCCACTGCCCGGCGGAATCCACGAGCGGCGCGAAGTGTTTCGCTGTGGCGGCATCCTTCACGAGAAACTCCAGCGAGCCTTTGCCGCCGTTGCGGTTCGGGTCGGCCTTGATCTGGCCCGCTCCCTCCATATTCGACTGGCCGGCGAGGATGAAGACCCGCACCGGCTTCGGTGCCGCTGCGACGGGATGGTTTGCGGAGAGGGTGGCCAGCAGGACGGCGGGGATGAGTTGAAAGGTTTGTTTCATGGTTTGACGTTTTGGGTTTTTGCTTTGGCTTTTGATGGAGGATTGCTTTTTGCCAGTGTGCGCCTGGCCGACGGACATTGACGCGGGAGGCCTACCAATGGCCGATGATGCTGGTGCCCGGATTAGGACTCCAATAAACGTACCGCCCATGCATGACCCGTTGGTTTCGCCATGCGACCGAACCATCCACCAGGCCGATGTTGCCACCCTTGGACCCGATCGCTTCCGGTTCGGGCAGCGTGCCAAGGGCGCTTTGCACGGGGCCGCCGCGACCGTGGGGCGCCGAGGTGACATTCGGGTTGACCGTACCCTTCTCGATCACGTCCGCCACCATGACCATGTAGGGGCTGTTGTCCGTGGATTTCTTGGGCGAATCCCAAGGCCAGGCGCCGAGGCCGTAGTCGCCGGCGCGGGCGCGCGTGTCGTTTTCAGTGGGGTAACCCCACAGGCAGTAGTACCCGACGCGCCACCCTGCGGCTTCGTTGCGAATCCAATTCTGCTTGTTGGGACAGGAGAGGGAATTGGTGTTCACCCGCAGTTGCTTGTCGAAGTAGTCGAACGTTGCCGTGGAAAGGAAGGTGGCGTGGTAGGCCCCGTCGTTGCGTTTGCCACTCGGGAAATACTCACGATGATCCCCGGCGTACAGGAGGGCAGCGAGCGTGACCTGGCGGACGTTGTTCTGGCACACGGCGCGGCGCGACTTCTCCTTCGCGCTGCTCAACGCCGGCAGGAGCAGGGCGGCGAGGATGGCGATGATCGCAATGACGACCAGCAGTTCGAT
>CAZNOE010001152.1:0-1876 GCA_964574525.1 uncultured Bifidobacteriaceae bacterium | reverse complement strand
CAACGCGCCAAGCCCGGGGCAAACCTCCTCGCCATCGTCGCCGACAACAGCCAGGGCATGCAGATCAAGGACCGGGGTGAAACCCGCAGCCGCGGCGAGTTGCTTCGTGACCTGCTCGATCCTCAACGCGCGCGCTGGCAGGGAACGTTGGAGGAGAACTTCGAGGTGCGCCGCTACTTCTTCGACGCGCGGCTGCAAACCACCAAGGACTTCGGCGAACTGGTATTCGACGGACGCGCATCGGCCATCGGCGCGACGCTGCGCACGCTGGCGGAGCGTTATCGCAACCGCCCGCTCGCGGGAGTCCTGCTGCTCACCGATGGCAATGCCACTGATCTTCGGTCCGCGCCGGAGTTGGCGGGATTGCCGCCCATTTATCCGGTGGTGATGGGTGAGCGTGAACCGGCGCGGGACATCGCAGTGCAACAGGCGCACGTGACGCAGACCGACTTCGAGGATGCGCCGGTTTCAGTTCAAGCCGAAGTGACGGCGTCCGGTTACCGCGGCGAAGCCATCACGGCCCAGTTGCTCGATTCCTCCGGCAAAAAGGTGGAGGAGAAAACCCTGCGGGCGCGCAGTGACGATGAGCCGCTCGCGTTTCGCTTTCAGTTCCGGCCGGCGAAGGCGGGTTTGTCGTTCTACCGGTTGCACGTCGGAGCAAAGAACGAAGCTGACGTGCCGGACACGCAGAAAAAGTCCGAGGAAGCCACGCTCGCGAACAACAACCGCGTGCTCGTGGTGGATCGCGGGAAAGGGCCGTATCGCATCCTTTATGTCGCGGGCCGGCCCAATTGGGAATTCAAATTCCTCAACCGCGCGGTGCAGGAAGACGAGCAACTCCAACTCGTCGGACTAATCCGCGTCGCCAAGCGCGAACCGAAATTCAATTTCCTTGGCCGCGCCGGCGAGACCAGCAATCCGCTTTATCGCGGTTTCGGCAATCAATCGCCCGACCAGGTCGAGCGTTACGACCAGCCGGTGCTGGTCCGGCTCAACACGCGCGATGAATTCGAGTTGCGCACCGGATTTCCGCGCACGGCCGAAGACCTTTACGGCTATCACGCGGTGATCGTGGACGATCTGGAGGCGGAGTTTTTTGCGCCCGACCAGGCGGCGCTCTTGCAGAAGTTTGTGTCGGAACGCGGCGGCGGTTTTCTCATGCTCGGCGGGGTTGATACTTTTCAGGAAGGAAAATATCAGCGCACCCCCATCGGCGACATGCTGCCCGTTTATCTCGATCGCGTGGAGGAAACCAAGCCTGCCGAAGCGTGGCACTTGAACCTCACGCGCGAAGGCTGGCTGCAACCCTGGGCGCGGCTGCGGGACAACGAAGTGGACGAGAAGGTCCGCCTCCAGAGCATGACGCCGTTGCAGGTGCTCAATCACGTGCGCGAAGTGAAGCCCGGCGCCAGCGTCATCGCCACGGTGTCGGATGCCACGGGCAAGACCAACGCGGCGCTGGTGGTGCAGCGATTCGGCCGCGGCCGGACTGCAGCGTTGCCAGTCGGCGATGTGTGGCGCTGGGGCATGCACGATGCCGCGTCACATCTGGACATGGACAAATTCTGGCGGCAATTGATGCGCTGGCTGGTGACCGACGTGCCGAACCAGGTGGAACTCACGGTTGAGCCGCAACCGGAAGACGCAGGCGGCGCCGTGCAGTTGCAGGTGCGTGTGCGCGACAAAACATTTCAGCCGCTCGATAACGCCGGCGTGAGCGTGGAGATCCAGCCGCTAATGATGGAAGACACAGCGGGTGCGACAACCAACTCGATCCGCCTCGCCACCGAGCCGTCTGCCAGCGAGGCTGGTTTGTACCTCGCCACGTACGTTCCGCGCATTACCGGTGGTTACAAGGCCACGGCTTTCGTGATCC
>CAZNOE010001151.1:0-1879 GCA_964574525.1 uncultured Bifidobacteriaceae bacterium | reverse complement strand
TGCCAGAAAAAAAAGAGGTATCCTGGATCAATTGTAGCGGCGGTCTGGACTGCGGAAGCGACGCTCATCTTCCGCCAGCAAGATTGACTTGGTCTCAGACATATTCCGTCTCAAAGGTTTTGGATGGACGTTCGTGTACGTTGGCATCCGCCCCGAAGCGCAGGCATCATTCTCTCGTCCCTGATGTGACTTTTTCCAGCGCTTAAAGCGCTGGGCCATTTTCAGCTTTGCTGTCCGCGAAAAATGGCCCAGCCATTTATGGCTGGGTCCTTCCATGGGCCATCATCGGATGGCCGGCTTAACGGCTGTCGGTTTGAGAGTGATCTAAGCCCCAAGAGGGGCAGCGGCAACCGGGTGGCGTGAAGAGGCGGCGAATCAAAATCGCGGATTCGTCCGATTGCATGCTTGTAATCCCGGCGAGTCTGATAGCCTGACCGTTCATGAACATACTCATCGAAGACGCGGAGACGTTGGAATACCTCACGAACAGTGGCCAGTGGACAAAAAATGCCGCTGAAGGGAAAAGTTTCAGGGCGACCAGAACAGCATTTGAAGCTGCGAAGCAGGAGCCTATTCGCAAGTTCAACATCGTCTGTTACACCGGCGCGACGAAACAATTCATCAACTTGGACCGCGGTCGGGGCAAGGGCACCCAAACCGCCGCGGTCCAGGAAACGCCCAGCAACTCCAACGGGTAACGTTGCTCGCGGTGGACGCGTGAAGCGAGGAGCTGGAGGTGGGGCAAAGACAGTCAATTCCGCTCGAATCGGTCCACCACGCGCGCGAACGCTTCGAGATCGCTGAAGTTTCGCTTCCACGTCGTGTACATCACTCCGGCCACACCGGACACCCCGCGCGCGGCTTCCAGCCATTTTCCAATCTGTTCCGGGCCGGCGTCGTAGTAACCGGCGAGCACTTGCTGATGGCCTCGATCAGAAAAGAACTTCAGGCTCTCGGCGCGCTTGCCGAAATTCCAATTCATGATCGTCACCTTTTTGTCGAATCCTTCCCACGCGCCGCGCAGGTCGCCGCGCACAAGGTAGTAATTGCTGACCGCGTTGTGATGCGGATCGAACATGTCGCTCCAGACCAGCACGCGCGCGTCCGGATTCACCGCGCGCAACCAAGCGACGCATTTCCGCGCGTTGTCGGCAACGATGTCACCCGCGTCCAGCCCGCGTCGGCGACACGACTCGTCCCACCCCAGCACGCGCCATTCGTCATGCGCCATCAAATAACTGTGCCCGCCCCATGCATCGTGAACCTCGCGCGCCTGGCGTTCGAGTAATTGGTCGAACTTGGGTTCGCTGACACAGCCGCAAACCTGCCCCTCATAGACAATGTGGGGGTGAAAGTACGAGACCCGCAGGCGCGTGCCGTCGGGGAGCTTCGTTTTCAACGGCGGCGCGTCGTGCCAGACTTCGTATTCGCCCGGCCAGGGTTGATTGCCGAGGCGCGGATCGCGGAGCGGTTCGAAGTCCGCACCCTCTTTCAGCTCTCGTCCGTCTTGGCTTCGCACCACGAGCGGGCAGCCATCGCGTCGCAGAATGTTCACCGGACCAGCCTCTTCGATCTTTGGATCCGCCAGCCAGAGTGAACCCCCGTTTGCGCCCCATGCGCCCATGTAAATTCCAACATTCGTGTGCTCCAGCGAATTGAAAGTGATGTGGTGCGTCTTCCAATCCTGCGTGGCTTTCGCGCCGAGCGACGTGAAGCTCAAGCTGCGGCTGCCGCCGACGAGCACCTTGATCTCGGGTTGCCCGCGGAATTCGCGCGTCTTGATCCGAACGGACACGTGATATTGCCGGAACGGAGAGACCTTCACGGTCGTCATCAAGCGGGCGTTCGCCCCTTTCGCATCGGTCACGCGCAGGCCGCC
>CAZNOE010001150.1:0-1881 GCA_964574525.1 uncultured Bifidobacteriaceae bacterium | reverse complement strand
TATGGCTACGACAGCAGCGATCCGACGAAACAGTTCTGGAAAGACAAACAAACCGTCTGGTTCGACGACGTGGTGATTGCCACACGCTACATCGGGCCGATGATGAAAAACTGACCGGCTCTGTTTACTTAGCCGCGTGTTTGAACAAGTATGCGGAGTCCATTAACCGGCTCTCTGCTTCGCCCGTGTTCACCGAAAATTTCCCCCCGTCCCAGATCGAAGCGCTGCCGACTTCACCGCGCTTGTTGAGCGCGTAAAACCGCACGTCGAAATTGGGCCGGCCATCGTCGTCCAGCAGCCGTTTCATTTTTGTCTGATGCACAATGCGTTCGCAGGCCGACAGACACGCCTGCTCCGGCGATTTGCCCTGGCGCATGAACTCCACGACCATCACGCTGCTGCACGCCAGCAGATTCGCTTCGCCCCGGCCGGTGGAGCCGGCGGCGCCCACTTCGTTGTCCACATACAATCCCGCGCCGAGGATCGGCGAATCGCCGACGCGTCCGGGAATTTTGAACGACAGACCGCTCGTGGTCGTGCAACTGGAGATGTTTCCCGCCAGGTCAATGGCGCTGCAATTGATCGTGCCCCAGTGGCGCTGTATCGCCTCCAGAACTTTTCCGATGCCTTTCGTGTTCACGTCATGCGGCGGAAGCCAATCATCTTCATTGCTGAGGTTCTCCTTCCACTTCAGCCACGCGGCGCGGGACTCGTCTGTCAACAAGTCCTGCTCCTTGAACCCGTGCGCTCTGGCAAACTTCAGTGCGCCTTCGCCCACGATCAGCACATGATCGCTCCGCTCCATGACGATCTGCGCTACCTGCGAGGGATGCATGATATTGCGCAACGCGGCCACCGCCCCGCCGCGACCGGTTGGACCGTGCATCACAGAGGCGTCCAGTTCCACCACGCCCTCTTCGTTCGGCAACCCGCCGTAACCGACGCTGTTGTCTTTGGGGTCCGCCTCGACAAGGCTGACCCCGGCGACGACCGCGTCAATTGCGTCCTTGCCCTGCTTAAGCAACTCCATCGCCTTGGCCGTGGCCTTAAGTCCGTTGGCGCTGGAAATGACAATCGGTTTTGCGGCCGTACCCGGCGCGGCGTTCAGTTTCAAGCCAGAGAATTTTTCGGCGAGCACGACACTCACGCTTGCGGTCGCCGCCGTTTTAAGAAAGGTCCGACGTTTGAAGGTGTTTTGCATAGGGTCTGCGCTCTTTCCTACCGCAAATCCTGACACGGGCAAAGAGGTAATTTTGGGCAAAGGCCTCATGGCTTGTGCCGCAACCGGTGCGTGGCAACCTGTGCCCGTTACCGCACCCCTCGTGCGCGCAAGTCCTCCAACGGATAAAACGTTTCGCGCCAACGGACACCGCCCTGCCGGACCGTGACCAAAGCCGAGTTCAGCATCGCATAAAAGAGCACGGGGAAAATGAACGGCATCAGCACCGCGCCGTGGAAAGACCAGCCGAGCCGTCGCGCAAAGATTCCGGCGGGAAGCATCAATGACAGCAGCGCGAGACCGGCGGCAATGCCGGCAACAGTTCCAGTGAAAGGCCCGATGATCGCCAGGCACCAGACCAGCATCCCGACCAGGCCAGCCACCAGCGCCGGCGCGAATCGAAAGTCCATCGCGGCAAAATAGTTTTTCTCCATGATCTTGATCATCCCGCGCGCGGTGGGCGACCAGTGACATTCCGCGTCAGCGCCGCCGATAAATCCGCGGGTCCGCTTGCCGGCGCGGCGTAGAAGCAATCCCAGCCGCACATCGTCAAGGATGGTCAGGCGCAGCGCCGCGTAACCGCCACACTCACGATACGCCGACGCGCGCACCAGATTGAACGCGCCCATGCCGAGATACTTCCTGGGTTTATCCCGGTTCAC
>CAZNOE010001149.1:0-1888 GCA_964574525.1 uncultured Bifidobacteriaceae bacterium | reverse complement strand
ACCTGATCATCCCCGTAGTAGTAGCCCGAGGTGTTCAGCGCCCGTTTGCGGATCACCATGGACGCCGTCTCTGGGCCAAGGCGGACCATCCCGAACGGAACCATCGCGCCGGGGAAATTGTGGCCGCAGACCCACGGGATGCCTCCGGTGCCGATGAACGGATTCACCCAGCGACCAAGTTCCCTGGGTTGAACCTTGGTCTGCAACTTGCCCGGCCTCGCGCCGACGATGCGGTTGTGTTTGAAAACCAACGCGCCGACGAATGCGGTCACCGACACGACAATTACGAGGATCAGGGATAGCGCAAATTTCAGCACCCGCTTCCACCAAGGTTTCTTGCGCTCCTCCATGCCGGTGCGGACAGGATTCGCTTTGCCGTCAGCGCTCATGGTCGTGTTTCATTCCGGCGAAGGTCAGTTGCCAGGAAACAACTTGAGATCCTTGCGAATGGACGTTGCTTCGCTCAAGGCGAGTTCTTCCCCTGCGAAGTCGCCGCTCGCTCTTGAAATCTCGCCGAGCCTTTCGAGCGCCCGAGCCAGGGCGCAGAGGTTGTACGGCCCATCGCTCAGGCGGCGGAATTCAATGGCGCGTGTGATGGTTGCCCGCGCTCCGCCAAGGTCGCCCTGCCGCTCTTCGAGCTGGCTCTTTACCTCCCACCAATTGGCGAGCGCCCGGATTGGCCCGGGCAGCAGCATACGGTCGCTGGAACGTGCTTTGAGGAGTTCCCAGCCAAGGAGCAGTTGCCGTTCGGCCCCGGCGGAATCATTCGCGGCCAGCAAACATCGGGCGAGAGTTGTCAACGCACTGGCTCGCATCAGCTCATTCAATTTTCCCGGCTCGATGATTTGCACCGCTTCAGAAGCCGCCGCCAAAGCCTCTGGCAAAGTTACTCGATCCAGAGCACACAGCGCTTCGTTTTCCAAAGCCATGTAAATCAGCGGAAACATTTCGGTGCGCCGGGCGGAGGCGGTCGCCGCGACCGCAAATTGCCAGGCTTCATCGCCGCGACCGACTACCCTCAGCAATCGGCACAAATCCAACTGCGCTTTGGCACCAAAGTCGCCGGCGGATTCCTGCAACGCCAAAACCTTCCGGCGTACTGCTTCTGCCCCTGACCAGTCGCCTTTGTGTTCCAGATCATCGGCTTCCTGTTGGAGCAGCAAACTGGGGGTGGGATTCTTGAGCGCCTCCCAGCCGGCCATTACCAATGCCTGCACCGCGGCGGCGTTGGCCTCTTGAGTTTTGCCCGCCGAAGTCGCCTCGGCCCAGGATCCAATAACCTCCTGGAGCTCCTTCATGAACTGTGGGTCGGGGTCACCGTCCGAGGAAGAGGGCTGATTGCCTTGGTCTTTAGTGTCGTGGCTCACGCACTAGTGGTAATGGCAATTGTGATCAGATGCAACTTCCGGTGGCTGTCACCTTCCGCTCTTTTCTAATACTTTTCGTCACGGTCGCTCGGCGATGCGCCGCGCGATCCCGTCCTCCACAGCGCGGCAGCGCGGGCTGTCCGGGCAGCAAACAAGAGCAATTCCTGAAATTATCTGTGAATCGCCCGAGGCTTTGATAGTCTCGCCGACATGCATCGGATTCTCTGGGGAACCACGCGGTGCAGCATTTTCCTGGCGTTGCCGCTATGGATGACGACGGCCGTTTTGGGTGCCGCGGCGGATGACGTCACTCCGTGGCGCCAGGACCAGCCGCCGAACAATCCTTATTCCGCGCAGGAGGCCATCAGCAAGATGACGGTGCCCGAGGGCTTCACCGTCGAGCTCGTCGCGAGTGAACCGGACATCGTGAATCCCATCGCGATGACTTTCGATGATCGCGGGCGCATTTGGATTACCGAGAGTATTGAATATCCGCGCAAGCCCGCCGGCGTCGGGCGTGA
>CAZNOE010001148.1:0-1891 GCA_964574525.1 uncultured Bifidobacteriaceae bacterium | reverse complement strand
TTGGGAAGGGCTATTTCGCCCAACTGGGTTGTGAGTTACTTCCCGAAATTCGGGAAACATCTTTCGTTTGTTTCGTCGGCACGTCAAGCAAAGAGAGAGTCCGGCGACCGCCCTGGCGGCGCGCGTAAACGACCGTGCGCGAGTTCGGACCCCACGACGGGTCCTCGCCGCTCACCAGCACTGTGGCCGTGCCCCCCGACGCCGGCACCACGCAAAGGTCGAATCCGCCCATCTGCGCCGTGAACACGATCCACTTGCCGTCCGGCGACCAATCCGGTTCGGAAGGGTTCGAGATCCCGGCGGTGGAGATGCGCTGAACCGCCCCGCCCGACGCGGGGATTTTGCACAGCGAGCGTCGCTCGTTGATCTTCGTGGCGAAACAAATCCATTGTCCATCCGGCGACCAGCACGGTGAGGACTCGTCCTCCCTCGATTTGGTCAACTGCTTCATGCCGCTCCCATCCATGTTGGTGACCCACAGGTCCACCGTGCCGCTCTTGCTCAAGATCATCGCCACTTTCGATCCGTCCGGCGACGGCGCGGGGCTCATATTCGAACCGGCGAAGGCCGCCACGTTCGATCGCTGGCCCGTACTCAAGTCGTGCAGGAAAATGTCGGGATTGCCGAGTTTGTAAGAAGTGTAATACAGCGCCAGCCACCCCGGCACCCACGCCGGCGCCGCCACGATCACGCCATCGCTGGTGACGGCTTGCGCGCCGCCGCCATCAAAGTCCGCAATGTAGATTTCCCCGCTGGAGCCTTTGTCGGCCTTAAAGGCGATTTTCGTGGAGCCGATGCCTTTCCGACCAATGGCCTTCAGGAAATCATCCACGAATGCGTGCGCCTGCCGCCGCAACGTCCCGCCCGTGTAGCTCTTGGCCACGAGCGAGGATTTGTTGAAACGATCCGTCGCGCGGCCAGTCAGGTTCCCATTGTTGCTGCCACTGAGAAGATACTGCGCCGTGTCCGGCGTGGTGAAACTGAAACCCTGCACATAGAGGTCAAATTGAATCACCTCCGCGGCCTCGCCCGTAAAACCGCTGAGGGAGACGGGGATGGGAGGGGTGTTGCCGGGGACGATATTTTTCGTGATCTCGATTTCTTGCGCGAGGCTGACGTGGGTGAGAAAATACACTGCGGCCACAGCGCAAATTGCCCGCACCAAGGAGCGCGGACAGCTTTGTCCGCGTGATACTTTGCCTCGCGCGTTACTCGCGGACATGGCTGTCCGCGCTCCGACTGCCGGGCTGCGCTTGGAGAAACAAATCAATTTCATCCGAGTCCTCGTTTCGCTTTGACGTTGAATTTGATGGTGACGGTGCGTTGGTCTTCCTTCGCGTTCTCAGGCAGCGGCGCCGCATGTGTGACGCGGCGTAACGCTGCATCCACTGATGCATCCGCCAACGCATTGCCGGAAGGAATAGTAATGTGTGATGAAACCACCCTTCCCTCGCGCGCGATGGTAACGCTGACCGTAGTGGTCGCTTCGTCGTCGGTGACGCTGTCCGGCACGAGCCAGGCGTCGCTGTAGATTCTCTTCACGGCATCCAGAAAGTTCGCGTAAGGCACTCCGCCGCCGCCCGGCCCGTGGAATTCGATGGTGGTGCTGCCCGATACTCCTTCGCGGATGTCCCGCGCCGTGCTGGCCAACAGCTTTCGCTTGGCTGCGTCCACCCGCGCCTTGGAATCATCATCGGATGCCGCAGTATTCGACGGCTTCTTCGTCGTTTTGTTGGTCGGCCTGGTCACTTGTTTCAGGTTCACGTCGGGCAATTTCTTTGCGGGTTTTTCGTCGAACGAATCACGCTCCCGGACGACAGGCTTGGGCGGCTCCGCCTGCTGCACGCGCGGCTGGGGCGGAGGCTGGGCTTGTGGAACCGGGAGCTGCGGT
>CAZNOE010001147.1:0-1891 GCA_964574525.1 uncultured Bifidobacteriaceae bacterium | reverse complement strand
ACGCGCGCATTCTCGACGAGGTTTTCTTCTTCGATGATGCGCAGATAATGCGTCGAGCGGACGTAATCGGTGAAGTTGCCGCCCCAGGTGGAGCTGATGCGGCTGGGCAGACGGAAACAATTATCCTTCACTTCGTCCAGTCGCGGCCCGGCCATCACGCCACAGACTTGCGCTTTCTTTCCGAAGCACAGCAGGTCCGGCAGCACGCCGAAATGTTCGCAGCACCAGTTCTTGCCGGTGATGCCCATCCCGCATTGGATTTCATCGAAGATAAGGAGAATGTCATTCTCGTCACAGAGGCGGCGGAGCGTTTGAAAGAATTCGCCGCGGAAATGATTGTCGCCGCCTTCGCCTTGGATCGGCTCGATGATGAGCGCCGCGATGTCCACGGCCTTTTGCGCGAGCACCTCGCGGATTTGTTGCCCGGCGAGTTTTTCCTTTTCGGCCACAGCTTGTGTGCGCTGCTCCAGCGGCAACGAAAAATCAAGCACCGGCGCGGTGATGCGCGGCCAGGGAAACTTGGCGAAGTAATCAGTCTTGCGCGGATCGGTGTTGGTCAGACTCATCGTGTAGCCCGTGCGGCCATGAAACGCGCTCTCGAAATGGATTATTTCCGTGCCGCGTTCACCGCGTCCCGCAGCGAGGTTCTTGCGGACTTTCCAATCCATCGCGGCCTTGAGCGCGTTCTCGACGGCGAGTGCGCCGCCTTCGATGAAAAAGTAACGGTTCAACGGTGGCAGGCCCATCACGCGCGCGAACGTGTTCACGAACGTCGCGTATTGCACCGAGTAAACGTCGGCGTTCGCGACCTTGACTTTGGCGGCGGCGAGTAGATCAGCTTGGACCTCGGGGCGGTCGAAGTAGGGATGGTTGAAGCCGACCGGTTGCGAAGCATAGAAGCTGTAGAGGTCAATCAGGTCGCGCCCCGTCGCTGCATCCACAAATAGCGAGCCGCGGCTGCGTCGCGCGTCGAACACCAGCTTGAAGCCGTCCACGAGGATGTGCTTTTCAAGTTCGGCGATGACCTGTTGAGCCGGAACGGATCCGGGCAGCGACTGAGACATCGCTCCCTCGGCGGTAACTTTGTGGATCTGTTCAGCGGTTTGCATAACTCATCCGGCGGCGTTCTACCCGCAAAGAATCTAGCCGCCGCGTGAGTCGTCTTCAAGACAATTGGACATGCTGCGATTGGTGCTTTTACCCAACCGCGCTCCGACGGGCACAAGGAAAACGTTTTGGTAATTCCAGAGGCTTTTGTTATCGTCGCTTGCGGTCATTCAAAATCGCTGCGGGAATTAGACGATGAAAGCTCAAATGGTTCTGCTCGGTGCGCTGGCTTGCGGCGCGACAACATTCGGCGGGGAAATTCGCATCGGCATCATCGGCTGCGATACGTCGCACGTCATTGCGTTCACGGAAACGTTGAACAATGCCGACGCCAAAGGTCACGTCGCCGGTGGAAAAGTTGTCGCAGCCTACCGCGGCGGGAGTCTGGACATCCCCGACAGCGCGTCACGATTGGACGGGTACACCAAAACGCTCCAGGAGAAATATGGCGTAAAGATGTGCGCCACCATCGAGGAGCTTTGCGAGAGCGTGGATGCCGTCCTGCTCGAAAGCCTTGATGGCCGCCCGAAACTGGAGCAGGTGAAGCCGGTGCTCAAGGCGCGAAAGCCGGTGTTCATTGACAAGCCGATGGCTGGATCGCTACGCGATGCCGCCGAAATTTTCCGGCTGGCGAAGAAGGCCAAAGTGCCGGTGTTCAGTTCGTCGTCCCTGCGCTTTTCGAAGGACACACAGTCCGTGCGGAGCGGCGCTGTCGGCAAGGTGACGTATGCCGAAACCTACGGCCCATGTGAAATCGAACCACATCATCCCGATTTGTTTTGGT
>CAZNOE010001146.1:0-1893 GCA_964574525.1 uncultured Bifidobacteriaceae bacterium | reverse complement strand
CACGATTTCTCCGTCGGCCACTGCGCCGCCGGGCCAAACGCCTTCGTCCAATGCGAAGCAAGCGAAGCGTTCGACGACAGTGGCCCAATCGAAAGTTGGGCGTCCGGTATTCTCTACGACAATGTGAACATAGACGGAAACGCCCTCACGCTCGGCTTCCGCCCAGGAAACAACGCCGGCATCGGTTGGGCGGCGGCAAATTGTGTCCTGTGGAATTGCAGCGCGTCGGTGATCCGTTGCTGGAATCCGCCCGGCGCGCAGAATTGGAGTTTCGGTTCGTGGGCCAGCTTTGAGGGCGACGGCGTCTGGCGCAGTTCAAACGATTTCATGAAGCCGGACAGCCTGTTCGCCGCGCAATTAAAAGACCGCCTCGGCCCGGAAGCCGCCGCGCGCCTGCAACTCATGCCACGTCCGCGCGAAGAGTCCAGCAATCCGCCCCTCGACAAAGCCCAGGAACTCGCTGCCGCCTCGCACCAACCTGCGCCACAACTCCGCGACTACATCGCCTCAGCCACAAAGCGTGATTCCATTCCCAGCGACCCGGGCGATGCGAAGCGCGTTGAAGAAATTTCCTCCCGCAGGAGCCGACGTGAGGAGGCTCAAACTTCAAATCAGCAATCGGCAATCGGCAATCACCAATTAGTAATCTCCAACGGCTGGCTCACGGTGGACGGCAAACTCGTCATCGGCGGCAGCGCGAACGTCTCGTGGTGGCGCGGAAATATCCGCCGGGAGGAAGCGCCGACATTCGCCCTCGGCGTCACGCGCTTCGTGCCGGGCCGCATCGGGCCGGGTTTCACGGACGACTTGAGCGAAGTCGCCGACTCGCTCATTGCCAACGGCAAGGCCGCACTCGATCATAACTATGGCCTCTGGTATGACCGCCGCCGGGACGACCACGAACGCGTCCGGCGCATGAACGGCGACGTCCTGCCGCCATTCTACGAACAACCTTTCGCCCGCAGCGGTAAGGGCTCGGCATGGGACGGTTTGAGCAAGTATGATCTTACGAAGTTCAACCCGTGGTATTGGTCGCGGCTGAAAGAGTTCGCCGACATCTGCGACCAGCGCGGCCTCGTGTTGTTCCACCAGAATTATTTTCAACACAACATCCTCGAAGCCGGCGCGCACTGGGCCGACTGCCCGTGGCGCACGGCCAACAACATCAATAACACCGGCTTCCCCGAGCCGCCGCCCTACGCTGGCGACAAACGCATCTTCCAGGCGGAGCCTTTCTACGACGTGACGCATCCGGTGCGGCGCGAGTTGCATCGCCTTTACCTCCGCCAGTGCCTCTCGAACTTTGCGACGAACTCGAATATCATTCAGTTCTCCAGCGCGGAGTTCACCGGCCCACAGCATTTCATGGAGTTCTGGCTGGACACGGTGGGCCGGTGGGAAAAGCAGAACCCACGTAGTAAGCCGATTATCGCCTTGAGTTGCACGAAGGATGTTCAAGACGCGATTTTGGCTGACAAAAAGCGCAGCGCTGTCGTGGACGTGATTGATTTCCGTTACTGGTGGCGCACGGACAAGGGCGAGTTCGCGCCGCCCGGCGGAAAGAACCTCGCCCCGCGACAGTTCGAACGCCAATGGCGCGGCGGTCGCCCGAACGACATAAACCTCGCCAGTATGGCCGCTGAATATCGCGCGCGGTTTTTCGGCAAGCCCCTCATCTGCGATTTCGATTCCGCCGGTTGGGCATGGGTTTGCGCCGGTGGCTCAATGCCGCGTCTGCCGAATACGACCGATGCCAAGCTTCTCGCCGCGATTCCGCACATGCAGCTTTGGGCTGAAACGTCAAAGGATGGACACTGGGTTTTGCGTGAGGTCGGGAAACAGATGCTGGTTTATCGCAACGGCAACTCAGTGATGGATTTGTCGGACGAGTCC
>CAZNOE010001145.1:0-1895 GCA_964574525.1 uncultured Bifidobacteriaceae bacterium | reverse complement strand
GCTGACTTTTGAAACCATTCCTGAACCCTCGACGGTGTTGTTGTTTGGTGTCGGCAGCGTGCTGCTCTGGCGCCGGCGAAATCATTGAACGGCTCGTGGACCACAAGCCTCATTTGGCGATCGGCATTCGGCATTCGGCATTTACCTTGGTGGAATTGCTGGTCGTGATTGCGATCATCGCCATGTTGGCCGCGCTTCTGTTGCCGGCCTTGAGCAGCGGACGGGAGCGGGCGAAACGTGTGGTCTGCGTGAACAATCTGCGCCAACTGTACGCCGCGCTCACCATGTATTCGGATGACAATGGGGGCTGGTTGCCGGTCCGCTGTAGTACCCCCGGAGGCGGGACGGCTTCGGAACAGTTGGGTGATTGGACAGGGTTGGGGTTTCCCTCCTTTGTCGCCGGAAAGTTCTACCCGTACTTGAAAAGCAATCAACCCTGGATGTGCCCGAGCTTTCGCGGGAAGGATCTCAACCCGGCTCAATGGTACTCCTACGCTTGGACGGGCAATTCTGGACCGCCGCCCGGCGGCGGCGCTTACCTCGTGAGCACTTACACCTACCAGCCATATGTCTGGCTCGGGGTATGTCTAGGGGCGACTCCGGGGACTGGCGTGAGCGATATCGCCGGCCAACTGACCATTCGCGTCGGTCAACGCTGGTGGTATTGGGACGGTCACACCTACAGCTACGACCAGTGCTTCATCCTGCAAGATGTGATGGCGGATGGCTCGGCGAATGGTGGAGCGCAAGGCTGGCTCTCGGACGGGACGTTTCTCTCGTCGCATTTTGACGGACGGCGCAATCTGGGCGGGAACGCCGTGCGCGGGAACGGCTCGGTGGAGTGGATTCCGAATGCCAACAACAACTGGTATAACACTGCCTGGTGGGTGGGGCGCTGCAACGTAAGTGCCAGTCTCCAATATGCGAATTGAGCCGGTTCCCCTAAGCATCACCACAGGAAAGAATGAATATCATTCGACAAGCCGAGCGAGAACCCTTGGCCGGCGATTTTCTCCACTCCGGTGCGGGTGCTGAACGGCGGCGAGCTTTTACTTTGATCGAGCTTCTCATTGTCGTCGCGATCATCGCCATCCTCGCTGCCATGCTGTTGCCGGCGCTCAACCGGACGAAGATGGTCGCCAAGCAGGTTCAGTGCATGAACAATCTCCGCAACTGGACATTGGCTTCCCTGATGTACGCCGGCGAGAACGCCGGCTGGCTGCCAGCGCGCGAGCTGGCAGCGCCAGCTCTCTATGCACCCAACGTCGTGGGCGCTGCGTTTCGGGGTCAGATTGAACCCTACGGCCTGAAAGAGACCAGTAACTTCTGCCCGGAAGGCGCGGTGCGGCCGCAGGACCAGAGTCAGTGTTATCCGATGTATGGCGGTTCAATGGGTTACATGTATTATGCGTATCTGGTGGGCAGCGCCGGCCCACGTACGCCGCAGAAGATCAACGATACCCAGGATCAAAACGGTCGTCCCAGCCTGCTCTTTGCCGACATCAACCGCATGTGGTCGCCCACCGACCCGCTGCACACCAACCATCGCAATCCGTCCAAGCCTGTGACTGTCATTCCCACCGAGTTTCTTTGGCTGCAACTTTATTGTGGGATTCCCCGGGGACTGAACAACGCCTACCTCGACGGCCATGTGGAGTGGATCCGGTTCGAGCAATTGGATCAAGCGGTGTATTTCCAGAGCATCTACGGAGACTATTCCTACCACTGGCCGAAATGAGCCATGGCGAGCATCGTGTGCCAGATGTCGTTACGAATCACAACGACAATCATGAGTCCCAGTCACTCGATAATCGGCAGCCGACGTTGCTTCACCTTAATAGAACTCCTTGTGGTGATCGCGATCATCGCCATCATCGCCGCCATGCTGTTGCCGG
>CAZNOE010001144.1:0-1896 GCA_964574525.1 uncultured Bifidobacteriaceae bacterium | reverse complement strand
TGCGCTTCGACCCACGCCTTGGTTTCCGGCGCATTGTCGTCCTCCAGCCAGCGATACGCGTCGGCGACTTTCACGCCGTGATAGTCATCAACCGTATTTGTTTTTCGCGTGACCGGATAAGCAAGTCTGGCCGCTGGCGTACTCTGCGTGGATTTCTCCGAAACGCAGCCAGCCAAGAGCAGCGCGCTCACCAACAGACAACCAGTTACCAAGCGCCAAGCTTCAGACGACAGGTTAAAGAACCAAGCTTTTTGATTTTTGAGCATAGGGAATTCCTGCGTTCGGTTACTTGGAATGTGATCATTTTCTGGCCGTCCATTCATTCAACCCGCGCTCGCTGCCAACCGTGGCGGGCGACAACTTAAGCAACTCCATTGCTTCGCCCACGAGGTAGAGTGAACCGGTGATGACGACGAACGGGTCATCGGCCACCTGAGTTAGCGCATCCGCCAGTGAAGAACAAGCCGTGACTTGTGCGGTTGGATTGGCCTCGCGACACACATCGCGCAGCGCCTCCGATGGCGCCGCGCGCTCGCTGGCGACGGGCACCGTCACGATGCTCCCCGCCAGTGGCGCAAGGGTCTCACAGATACGGCGATAATCCTTGTCCCGCAACACGCCCAGAACGAGCGCCGGCTTGGATGCGGAAAAAAGCTCGACCAGCGCGCGGCGCAATGCTTCCGCGCCAGCAACGTTGTGCGCGCCATCGAGCAGGACAGTCTGGCCGGAAGCGGTCGTTACCAATTGCAATCGCCCCGGCCAGTGAACGGTTTCCAGGCCGGTTCGGATCGCGTCGCTGCTCACCGGGATTCTTTCCTGGAGCGCCTCGACAGTGGCGACTGCGAGCGCGGCATTCAACCGCTGGTGTTCGCCGAGCAACGGTAGGACAGGCGTCGCGCCGGTCTCTGACATTTGCTTTCTTTCAGATGGAGACAGGCGCGACGCCTGTCCTACCTTGATCAGCAGCGCGTTTCGTTCGCGGGCTGTGCGTTCGATGACGCTCAACGCCTCCGGTTCATCCGCCGCCGTCACCACGGGGATGCCCGGTTTGATGATGCCAGCCTTTTCTGTCGCGATTTGTGTGAGCGTTTCGCCCAGCCATTGCTGGTGATCGAAGCCGATATTCGTGATGACGCTGGCCAGCGGGATGACGATGTTCGTCGCGTCGAGCCGTCCGCCCAGACCGGTTTCCCAGATCACCAAATCGCACTGCTGCCCGGCGAAATACTTCAGCGCCATCACCGTCACGACCTCGAAAAACGTGGGGTGATGGTCGCTGGGAAACTCCTTGAACAGCGGCTGCATTTCGCAAACAAGGCGCACCACGTCGGATTCGCTGATCAACTCGCGATTAACCTGAATCCGTTCGCGAAAGGAAACCAGATGCGGTGAAGAAAAAAGCCCGACGCGCAATCCCGCCGCGCGATAAATGCTTTCGAGCATCGCGCACGTTGAACCTTTGCCATTCGTGCCAGCGACATGGATGAAGCGGAGTTGGTTTTGCGGATCGCCCGCCAGCGCCGCAAGTTTGAACGTGTTCTCCAATCCAAACTTTGCGCCAAACCAACGTAGGCCGTAGAGGAACTGGATGACTTCGGCGTAGGTCATGGCCGTATGAGCGATACGTTGGTGAGACTTTGCGGCGGGTTCTCCCAACGAGGATTCGCTGAATTCCACAACGATGTTTGGGTAAGAAAGGGAGAGGAGATGGGGCTGTTCGATTTGAGCGGAAGAATTGGATTTTGCTTCACGTAAGTCTGAAACAAGCTCGCGTAGTTGTTTGCCACGGCGCTCATCACAGGATCCGTTTTGAGTTTGTCCAGTACCGGTGAAACCAAGGAAGGGTCGGCATGGATCTGGTGCAAGGTGGATAACGCCCTTTCGCGAAGAAGGAAT
>CAZNOE010001143.1:0-1902 GCA_964574525.1 uncultured Bifidobacteriaceae bacterium | reverse complement strand
GGAATACCGACGGTGAAAACCAGAAGGACGAAAAACGTCGCGCCGATGGCTTTGCGCGAAGCTTTGCTCACGGAGGACGCGAAAATCCCCACGCACAGCGAGAAAAACAGTGTGTTCACCAAAACCGCCGCCACGCGCCCGTACTCGCCGACGGTGACGCCACCCATGAGGAGGGGAATTCCCAATACCGGCACAACGGCCAGCATGCCGTAAAGGGCGTTGAGCGAATTGGCGACGAGTTTTCCCAGGACCACGTCGTAGCCTCGCAAGTCGGTGAGAAACAGCAGGCCCAGTGTGCCCTCGCGTTTCTCCTCGCTTAGACAATCGGCCGTCGAGCGCAAGCCGGCCAGCAGGCAATAGAGCAGCGAGGCACCGGTGAGAACGTAAAAGATGATCTGCCCCACTTCGCGCGGCGGATCGCGCCGCGACATCAAGAAGATCCACGTCGCGGCAACGACAACGCCCAGCGCGACACCGGACCGCAGCCAGTACGTGCCGCGGCGGCGGGCGGCCACGCGCAGTTCACGTCCAACGATGGGCAGGAATCTCATGCGGTCAACTCTGCGCCGGAATCACCGGCGGGATCGCTGCCGGTCGAGGCGCGGGCGGCGGAACGGTGATCTGAATTGGCACGATGGCTCGCACCGCCATGTCGCGGAGGTTCGCATACAATTTGCGCCGCGCCATTATGAAGAAAAAGATGTCCTTCCCCAAGGACAGGACGACAGTCAGTCCGGTATACAAAAATGGAAACCAAGCCATCCGGTTTGTGACCACCGTCGTTGTCGTCGTGCCAGTGGCAACTTTCATCATCGCCGGCATGACCATTAAGGAAATGATGAGGCCCGCCGCAAAACTAAGAACGATCCAAGGAATGACTTGAACGAAAACCAGGGTCTTGAGCGTCGCGAGATTGGCACTTTTCGAGGTCATCCCCATCCACATGCCAAACCAGCACAAAGCGACGAGGTTCGCCGCCGTGACAATCGTGCTCCCCATCGCCGTCACAACCGTCAGGACTTCACTTGACCCGGACCCCGCAACAGCTGCCATTGCCCGCCAAGAGGTGTTCTGGGAAAGCGCCGTGGCCGCAAACTGCACACAAAGATAGATGATCACCGGCGCGGTGAACAAACGCAGCAACGCGCGCCATTGGCCCTGAACGATTTCTTTCCCGCCCAAGGGCGCGGCCAGCAGCAATTCGATCAAGCCGCTGCGCCGCGCCTCCACGAAAAACCGGGACGCTTGCGAGGCCGTGGCCAAATAGAACATCAGCGTGAAAGCCCAGCCCACGTATGCCCAGATCATTGAGATCATGAATGACGCCCCCCACTTCGATGAAGCGGTGAGCATGGCGACGACCACCGCCACCACCAGAATTGTCACGACCCAGATCATGACCGATTGCCAGCGCTCGCGGCAGGCGAGCCACAGCACCGGACTCCGGCTCATGAGTCTTTGCCGAAGCGCCGCCCGCCGTTTGACACCGCCATACCTCCACGCGTAAGCCCAACCGCTTTGCGAGCCGGTGTTCCTCGTGCGTCTTTGCTGCCACGTGCGCGGGACCAGCGCGCAAGCCAGGCCCATCAAGGTCCAGAGGATGACTTGATTCGTTACCACGCCGGGCCAAAACGTCGGATCGCGTCCCCGGCCCGCGATCAGGAAAACATAGCCGGGACTCGCCAAGCTTAAGACTGGCCGGAAACTGTGTTTCTGCACTGCGGCCTCCGTTGCATCGGCGATAGGCCCGCCAAACACGAGCAGCAGCAGGAGTAACAGCGTTCCGCCCAGCGCTTTTTGGGAATCGCGGCTGATCGCCGACACGAACAATCCGCCCGCGAGGGAGACAAACAGCGCGTTCACCAGCGCAAGCAGCGTTTTCCAAAACTGTGCGGCGTCCAC
>CAZNOE010001142.1:0-1909 GCA_964574525.1 uncultured Bifidobacteriaceae bacterium | reverse complement strand
ATCCTACGTACCGTTGCTTCAGATCATGGAAGGCTGGCAGCGCGACGGCATGGACGCGCGCCTGACGTTGACCCTCTCGCCCACGCTCTGCGCGATGCTGCGCGATCCTTTACTTCAAGACCGTTACACACGCCATCTCAACAGCCTGGTCGAGCTGGCGGAGAAGGAGATTCATCGGACGCACTGGGACCGCGCGTTTCACGAACTGGCGTGGATGTATCACAACCGTTTTACGACCATCCGTGACGCTTACCTGGGTTACGGGCGCGACCTCGTCAGCGCGTTCCGAAAGTTTCAAGACCTCGGCAAACTGGAAATCATCACCACCGCCGCCACCCACGCGCTGCTGCCGTTGCTGGCCAATCATCCGCCCGCCGTGCGCGCGCAAATCCTCGTCGCGCGCGATCACTACCGCGAGTGTTTCGGTTGCGACCCGCGGGGGATATGGCTGCCGGAGTGCGCGTATTTCGAGGGCGTCGAAGCGTTCCTGCAGGAAGCGAACATTCGCTGGTTTATCGTGGACACGCATGGTGTTTTACACGCGCGCCCGCGCCCGCGCTACGGCGTGTTCGCGCCGATCTTCACGCCCAACGGCATCGCCGCATTCGGTCGCGATCTCGAATCCTCGCGCCAGGTCTGGAGCAAACACGAAGGCTATCCCGGTGACGCACGCTACCGCGATTTCTATCGCGACATCGGATTCGACCTGGATTTCGACTACGTGAAGCCGCATTTGCCTTCGGCCGAACATCGCGGCTTCACGGGCATGAAGTATTTCCGCATTACCGGCGGCGACGCGGAAAAACAAATCTATGACCGGCGCGCCGCATTGCACACCGCGGCTGAACACGCCGGACATTTTCTCGATGCGCGCATCGCGCAGATCCAAAGCCTCAGCGGCATCCTTGACCGTCCGCCACTGGTGCTCGCGCCGTACGACGCGGAGCTGTTCGGGCACTGGTGGTACGAAGGGCCGGAGTTTCTCGATTACTTCGTGCGCAAGGCGTATTACGACCAGAAAGTTTTCACTCTGATCACGCCGGAGGAATATTTGCGCCGTCATCCTACGAACCAGATCGCGACGCCGAGTCCGTCCAGTTGGGGCGAGGAAGGCTATTGGCGGGTGTGGCTTAACGAAAAGAACGAATGGATCTACCCGCACTTGCAGGTGGCGCAGGAGCGGATGACCGCGTTGGTGTCCCGATGCATCGGGAGCAAACCCAACGCCCTCCGCGATCGCGCGCTGAAGCTGGCGGCGCGCGAACTGTTATTGGCGCAGGCCAGCGATTGGCCCTTCATGCTCCGGAGCGGAACCAGCCCCGACTACGCTCGCAAACGCGTCAAGGACCACCTGCTCCGCTTCATCGCCTTGCACGATCAACTCACGAGCACCCGCGTGGATGAAAAATGGCTTGCCGAAATCGAGCGGCGCGACAACGTGTTTCTGGAAATCAATTACGGGTATTGGGCGTAGCCAGTTTCAAGAACCGCTCATCTTTAAAAACTCTTTCTCGTCTATAATCTTTACGCCCAGCTTCTGCGCCTTGTCGAGTTTCGATCCTGCTTCCTCGCCCGCCAAAACAAAATCGGTTTTCTTGCTGACGCTGCCGCTGACTTTGCCGCCGAGCGATTCGATCTTGGTCGTTGCGTCTTCGCGGGTCATTGAGGGCAGCGTTCCCGTGAGCACAAAAGTTTTTCCCGTGAACGGTCCCGCAGCGGCGGCGGGACGATACATCTCCGAGTTGAAGTTCAAACCCGCCTGACGCAACCGCTCGATGAGCTTGCGGTTTACCGAATCGCCCCACCAGCGCACGATGCTCTGCGCGATGACTTCTCCGATGTCGTCAGCCTCCATCAATTTCTCAGCGCTCGCGGCGAAGACATCGTCGAGTGATGGGAAATGCCGCGC
>CAZNOE010001141.1:0-1910 GCA_964574525.1 uncultured Bifidobacteriaceae bacterium | reverse complement strand
ATGACGGGCCGGCGCTGGAGCGATGGCTTGCATCAGGCCGTCGAGGCCAAGGAAGGCGTCGAAATCGAGCGAGAGACGCAGACGCTGGCCACGATCACGATTCAAAATTATTTCCGCCTCTACCAGAAACTCGCCGGCATGACCGGCACGGCGGAAACCGAAGCGTCGGAGTTTTTCGACATCTACAAACTCGGAGTGCTCGTCATTCCCACGAACCGGCCCATCGCGCGCCAGGACGCGAACGATTCGGTCTATAAAACCAAGCGCGAAAAATTCTCCGCCGTTCTCAACGAGATCAAGACCGTCCACGGCCAGGGTCGGCCGATCCTCGTGGGCACGATTTCCGTCGAAGTCAGCGAGCAGCTTTCGCGCATGTTGCAACGCGAGAAGCTCATCCACTCTGTGCTCAACGCGAAATATCACCAACAGGAAGCCGAGATCATTACCCGCGCCGGCCAGCGAGGCGCGATCACCATAGCGACGAACATGGCGGGCCGCGGCACGGACATCAAACTCGGCGACGGCATTGCCGGGGTTGGCGGCCTGCACGTTCTCGCCACCGAGCGTCACGAGGCCCGGCGCATTGACCGCCAGTTGCGCGGACGCTGCGCGCCAGGGCGACCCCGGTTCGTCGCATTTCTTCATTTCGCTCGAAGACGATTTGATGCGCCTGTTCGGCTCGGACAAGATCGTCAAATACATGGAGCGCATGGGACTCGAGGAAGGACAGGAGCTTGAACATCCGCTCCTCAACCGCTCCATCGGCCAGGCGCAGAAGCGCGTGGAGCAGCACAATTTCCAAATCCGCAAGCGCACGCTCGAATACGACGACGTGATGAACAAGCAGCGCGAGGTGATTTACGGCTTCCGCAACGAGATCATCAACTCGACCGACGTGCGCGACCGCCTCATGGACATCATGGAAGAGGTCGTCATCCAGAAAGTCGAGCAATTCACCAAGGCCGAATTCGACGCGAACGAATGGCAGGTGCGCGCGTTGACCGACTGGGTGAACTTGAATTTTCCCTTGGGTATGCCGGAAAAGGAGATCACCAAGGCCGCCGAGTCTGGCAAAGACAAGCCGGTGGCGGATTCGGTTTATGACGGGCTCAGCCCCGCGCAATTTGCCGTTTGCAATTTCATCAGCGACAGCATCCGCAAGGCCTACGAACTGAAAATCAGTTACGAAGAGCCGGAGAAGCTGACGACCGTCGAGCGTTACACGATCCTGACCGCGATTGACAAGCTGTGGCAGGAGCATCTCTACGAGATGGACAGCCTGCGTTACAGCATCGGGCTCCGTGGTTACGGCCAGCGCGATCCGCTCATCGAATACAAGGCCGAAGCCTACAAGATTTTCGACGAGTTGATGGTCAACATCAAAACCGAGATTTGCCACAACATCTTCCGCAGCGCATCGAGCCTGATGGCGTTCGAGAATTTCCTGCGCAACGTTCCGCAACAAACGCTGCACCAGTCCGCCAGCGCTTTTGGCGGACCCACCAGCGGGACGGCGACTGCAAGTCCGGGTGCTTCAGCGCAGAAACCCAGCGATGTCGTCAGTGAAGCCGCCGCCGCTGTGGAGAAGGCCCGCCCTGTCCGCACCGGCCCGAAGGTCGGACGCAACGATCCGTGTCCTTGTGGCAGCGGGAAGAAATACAAGCACTGTCACGGGAAGTAGAGAATCTCCTCGATGCGTGAACTCTCCAGATTTCACGGCATCATTATTCGCATGTATCTGGAAGCAGGCGGGGTTCATCATTTGTCACATTTTCATGCCTACTACGGTCACACCGTGGCTGTTTACGGAATGCAGCCGGTGGAGTTGATCACGGTTTCTCTGCCTTGAAGACAAGCCCGATTGGTCGAAGCATGGGCGGAGTTGCATGAAGAGGAGTTGATGGCTGATT
>CAZNOE010001140.1:0-1924 GCA_964574525.1 uncultured Bifidobacteriaceae bacterium | reverse complement strand
AGCGCAGCGACGGCAGGGTTAGAAGTTAGGCAAGGGAGCCTGGCCAGGCGGACGGCAAGGAGGTCATGCCGCGGAAGTGACGCGCGGCTTGGCGTCGGGGCCTTTGGGTTTGGCCACGCTAAAGCGTTCGCGTTCCTGAGGGGTCATGTTCCAAGGCAAATAGCGTTGGAAATCGGGCGGCGGTTTTCCGCGCGCTTTTGCACAGGCTGACAGGTATGCCGTCAGCCACTTGCCGGCGTCCATGCCCCAGACTTGGAGCGTTTGAAACAGAGAGAACAACATGGCCGCCAGACGGCCGCTCCACAGGGCGCCCGAACCGTAGAAGTTTTTCCTGGCCACCACGGGACCGCGTTCGCGGCGTTCAGCTTCGTTGTTGTCCATGGGCACTTCCGGGTGTTCCACGAACAAGGTCAGGCCGGGCCAGTGATTTTGCAGGCTGGTTAGCACCTTGCGTTGCGGTTGACGCAGCGCGGGCTGGGCCAACTCGCCGTCACGCCGCTGCTGCATGTGTTCGACTTGAGCGCGCACGCGGCGATCGGCTTCGGCGTACTCGGGCGCATCCACTGGCAAGGCCAGACGCTGATCATTGCAGTAGTACAACGTGCCGATCTCTTCGACCCACGACCAAGCCCAGTCGGTCAACTCCGGCCAAATCGTGAGCACCTCGAGAAAGTCGCGGCGCACGTGAGCCCAGCAAAACGCCAGGAGGATTTGGCCCGCTTTGACTTGGGCCATGGCCTTGTAGGCACTGTAACGATCCACGTTCATGATCCCTTGGGCATCCTCGCCAAAGTGTCCTTCGGGAACATCGTGAGAGCGGGTCGGATCGAGCACGAAGACGACCGACTCCTTGGCCGCGAACACCCATAAACTCCAGGCGAAACCGGCTCGGTCGGTCCGCTTGACGAACACCAGCCAGCGGGTTTCGTCGCAGTGCCAACGCTCGGCAGCGCGGTTGTGTTCGACCAAGAGTTTATACAGCGGCTGAAACAAGGGCACGAGTTTCTGCAAGCCGCCGGTGATGGTGCCTTGGGGCAGCTGCAAGCCGTGGCTGCGCAGTTCGGCGAGGATGCGGTACAGCGGCAGAAAGAACTCGAACTTGCGTGTGAGAATCAGCACCCAGAGCGAGATGCCGATGTTGCTTTTGGGGATGAGCTTGTCCGGCGGCGGCGCCGTCAGCACGGCGGGCTGACCGGGACAGTTGCACTTGCGGCGATAGCGTTGGCGATGATAGCGCCGCCGATGAGCACGGACTTCGATTTCGAGAATGTCGCCGTCGGCGCTGCCGGGGATTTCCTCGTATGCTTGGCCGCAGGTGGTGCAGCAGTGCTGGTCCTGGGGTAAGGTGCACGGTTCGTGCGTGGTCGGCAGATGCTCGTGTTGCTGTCGGCCATGCCCCTGGCTGCCTGGCTGTTGTCCGCGCGAACGTTTCGGACCGTTGGCCGGCGCTTGGGTCTTGGGTTGTGGCTTGTTGGCGGCGGCAGTTTCGGATTTGCGTCCGTAGAGCCGGCGTCGCAATTCGCGAATTTCCCCTTGGAGGCGTCGAACTTCTTCCTTCAAAACGGCTTCGCGCAGCATGGCCCGCTGATGCAACGCCCACCGATAGTTGACTTCACGACGCAGCTCGTTGATTTGCAGCAGCAACCCACGGATAAACAGCACCGCGAGGAACAACAGCCACAGCGGGTCGAACCACAACCGCAGCGTATTGTCGGTCGGGCAGTCTTGGGCCGACTCCTGTTCCTGGGTGACAGGGACGAGTTCGCCTTGTTCAGGCGGAAGGACGACCAGGGGATAGGAAGCATTACCATCCATGCACCCCGAATCGTAGGAGCCGCATGACCACAAAAATCAGCGCTCGCGGAAAAACGCGGCAAAAAAGCAATAAACCAGGCAAGCTTTGCCGCCAGTTTTGGGAGGCTGC
>CAZNOE010001139.1:0-1937 GCA_964574525.1 uncultured Bifidobacteriaceae bacterium | reverse complement strand
TGATTTATCTCACGAGCGCTCACGGAAAGCTCCGGCCTATGCGGGCCATCCGGCCCGAAGCGTCCGGTGACATCACTTTGCCCGACCCCGCCGGCACCAACGCTGGCATCGCGTGGGTTCATCCCCGGCAGGGCAATTACATGCAAACGCCCATCCCGATCAGCAATCGAGTTTACGGCTGCACGGACAGCGGTGTGCTGACCTGCTTCGACGCGACGACGGGGAAGATTGTTTACAGCGAACGCCTTAGCAGTATCGCGCAAGGCTACACGGCCTCGCCGGTTTCCGACGGCCGCCACATCTACTTCCCTGGTGAGACAGGCAAAGTTCTGGTCGTTCCGGTGTCCGATCAATTCTCCATCGTGGCAACGAACGATCTTGGCGAAATCTGCATGACCACGCCAGCAATTGCAGACGGCACGCTGTTGTTTCGCACGCGCACGAAGCTCATTGCTATTGGCAAGAAGTGACGTCACGGCGGCGACCTCAGCCAAATACGGTTGCGCACGCAATAACATTTCATTCGCGTCGAGCGTTGCATTCCTCGCCTCGCGCTGGCATAGATTGCCCATGCCATTCAAATTATGAAAATCCATCCACGCGCCACATCGTGCGGGCGATTGCTGACTCGCCTGAATCTCTGCTTGCTCGGAACATTGCTGGCCATCCCCGTTCGCGGTGAAGCGACAAGAATCACTCTGATGCGTACGCCGAACGGTGGCATTCAGCCACAGACGGTCGTGGACACGAAGGGCGTCGTCCACCTGATCTATTTCAAAGGCGAAGCGAAGGGAGGAGATGTTTTCTATGTCCGTCGGCAGCCAGGTAGCGAAACTTTTTCCGCGCTGATTCAAGTGAACAGCAAGCCCGGCACTGCCATCGCGACGGGCACCATTCGTGGCGCGCAATTGGCCTTGGGCCGCAATGGGCTCGTCCACGTTGCATGGAACGGAAACCAAAATGTCGCTGAAACTCACGAGGGCGCGCCGCTCTGGTATGCCCGCCTGAACGACGCTGGAACTGCTTTCGAGCCGCAGCGCGATCTCATCACGCATGCCGGCAGACTCGACGGCGGCGGAACCGTCGCGGCGGATGGTCAAGGCAACGTGTACGTGTTATGGCACGGTGCGGAGCCGGACAATTCCGCCGGCGAGGCGGGCCGCGCGGTTTTCCTGGCGCTCTCGGCGGATGACGGGAAAACATTCGCGAGAGAGAAGCGGGCCAATTCCACTCCCACCGGCGCATGCGCCTGTTGCGGGATGCGGGCGTTCGCCGACGCGGCCGGCAACGTCTTCGGGCTTTATCGGGCCGCCACAGCGATGACGAATCGGGACGAGGTTTTGCTCGTCTCCCGCGATTACGGCGGAAGCTTTGAACTCATCAACGCCCATCCGTGGAAGTTGGCGGCCTGCCCGATGAGCAGCGCGTCGTTGACGGAAAGCAAAGGTGGCGTGCTCGCGGCGTGGGAAACGGCGGGCCAGGTTTATTTCTCACGCATCGCGCCCGGCACACTGAAAGTCTCGCCTCCGATTTCACCGCCCGGCAACGCATCCCGAAAGCATCCGGTGATCGTTGGCAACAATCGAGGCGAAGTGCTTCTGGTGTGGACCGAAGGCACTGGCTGGCAACGGGGCGGTTCGCTCGCCTGGCAATTGTTCGACGCCACCGGCCAGCCCATGAATGAGAAGGGCCGTGTTGACGGTGTTCCGATGTGGAGCTTTGCCTCAGCCGTGCCGCGAGCGGACGGCGGTTTCGTGGTTTTCTACTGAACACCGTATTTGGAGCAGCAGGTGTCCCGTGAAATTCGTAGCAGCCTAGGCAACGAGGTTCTGACTTCAATTTCCGGAATCCGTTTTACCGCGTGGGTCTTCCAAGATGGATTTGAAAGAACCCAGCAATCCGGCTGTAAAGCCGTTCCGTGACGACCGGATCGGGCG
>CAZNOE010001138.1:0-1955 GCA_964574525.1 uncultured Bifidobacteriaceae bacterium | reverse complement strand
ACCATCCGCCCCTTCGCACCTGCAACTGGAAATCGAGTAGCTCGCCACGGACAATCTGCCCTCAGCGACGCGTGTCTGCGTCAATGTTCAATGCCGCACGTGTGTTGCCAGCCCGACTTGGCGAATTCGAGGGGGTCAATTGCACCAGTGATTGAAAATCAGGGCGCACATTCGTTAGCTCACCACATTCTGCGGCTTGCCCGCGAGGAACGCGCGCACGTTTCCGACGGCGATGCGTATGAGCCGCGCGCGGGCGGCCCGTGTGGCCCACGCATTGTGCGGCGTGATGATGCAATTCATCGCGCGGAGTAGCGGATTCTCCGACGGTGGCGGTTCTTCCGACAAAACATCCAGACCGGCGCCCGCGATTCTGCCGGCGTTGAGCGCGTCGGCCAACTCGCGTTCGACCACGAGTTGGCCGCGACTGGTGTTCAGCAGAAAGGCTGACGATTTCATCCAGGCGAGCCGTTCGGCATTCACAAGATTTTTCGTTTGTGGCGTGAGGGGGCAATGCAGACTCACCACATCGCTTTGGCGGAACAGAGTTTCCAAATCCACGAAATGCACAAAAGGCGGGCCGGATTTCGCCGACGGACTGTGCGCCAGCACGTTCATGCCAAACGCATGCGCCAGTTCCGCAACCGCATGTCCGATGCGACCGAAACCGACGATGCCCATCGTCAAGCCATCAAGTTCCACCAATGGGAAATCCCAGTAACACCACTCGGTGCCGCTGGTCCATTTGCCGTCGCGCACCGTTTGCGCGTGATGGCCGGTGTGGTGGGCGAGTTCAAGCAGCAGCGCGAAGGTGGCCTGCGCGACGGATTTGGTGCCGTAAGCGGGCACGTTCGTGACGGGAATATTTCGTTCACGGGCGGCGACGAGGTCCACCACGTTTGTGCCCGTCGCCAGCACGCCGATGTATTTCAACTCCGGCAGCTTTTGGATATGATCGCGGGAGAGCACCGTTTTGTTGGTCAGGACAATCCCCGCGGTCGCCGCGCGGGCAAGCACCTGCTCCGGAGGCGTGCGCTCATAAATCGCGCAAGTCGCGAGTGACTTGAAACCATCCCAACTCAGGTCGCCGGGGTTGAGAGTGAAACCGTCCAGGACAACCAGATACCAGGAATTATCAACGCACTCAGCCATGCCAGGAAGATTAACGGCGCGGCGCGTGGCGGCGCAAGCAGAGCGCGGTCACTTCCTTTTTGCGATGGGAAACCAGATACGCCGGATGTAAGAATGTTTGCATGACGCGACATTGCTGGAAATGCGGCACGGAATACAAACTGGCTGGCGCGCCCGGACGTTCGGAGACGTGCGAGTGCGGCGCCGATTTGAAGGTCTGCCTGAATTGCGTGAGCTACGATCCGAAGGTCGCATATCAGTGTCGCGACCGGCGCGCCGACCCGGTGGAGGAGAAACATCTGGCCAATTACTGCGAATACTTCGAGTTCGCCCCGCGCGTGTTCGCGCCGAAGGAGAAGGGAACACCGAGCGAGGCAAAAGCGCGGGAGCAGTTAAAGAAATTGTTCGGCGATTGATGAAACGTGATGCGTGAAGGGCGGGTGCGCTGGTTTGGCGGGGTTGGAGTGATGGAGTAATGGAGGTAATGAGATTTCGAACACCCCAGCACGCCATCACCTCGCTGCCGCGGCGCTGGAAAAGTTCACGGAGTCGCGCAGACGTTTGTTATCGGCGCGAATTCGCGCGGCGAGCGTTTTGACCGTGGCCATCAGGAACGGCGCCGCCAGATCGGGTGCGGCCCTGGCAAGGTCTTCGAAAGCGGCGGCGGTGATCTTCAACACAACGCTGTCCGTGTTGGCCACGACATCAGCGGACCGCGGTCCCTGATCGAAGAGGGCCATGTCACCAAAAAACTCGCCCGCGCCGAGCGTGGAGAGAATTGTCTCCTTGCCGCTGGCGATCAGGCGCACGCGCAGTTCGCCTTCGAG
>CAZNOE010001137.1:0-1956 GCA_964574525.1 uncultured Bifidobacteriaceae bacterium | reverse complement strand
TCCTCATCGACCGAACTCACTGTTGAATTAACCTTGTGAGGCTGCATTTTCTTCTTTCGCAATCCTCGTTTCAATCACGACGCTTGCCCAGCAATGCCCTGCCCTTTCTATGCAATGACGAAATCCGCTAAGAGAACGGCAAGAAATGTGTAGCGTTTGGCACGTCGCTTTTCGTCTGCTCCTCAATATGAGAATTGCGGTCTCAGCTTGGCTGCCAAACTTCCCCCACTTTAATCCTATGAAGACTGGTCATTGTCGCATTGTATCTTTTGCCCCTTCGCGAATCCGACTCGCACTTGACATTATCTCCCTCTGTCTTGCACTGACGACTTCAGTGGCATTGGCCCGGCCGCGAGACTCGCTGCCGCCGATGCCGGAACTGGCGCCGATATTCTTTCACGAAAGTTTTGATTACGTTTGCGCGTATTGTAGGACGAACGCGCAAGTCTCGATCCCCAATTACGGCGAACTCATGGAATCGTCGTCGTGGTACGCGCTCCAACGCGTTGACACCGTGGCGCCCTTCATCATACCGGCCGTCGATTCGGCGGGGCACACCAACATCCCGTGTGACACCGGTGCGATTCGCGTGTGGCTGAAACCGTATTGGACAAGCGCGTCGCTAATAACCAACGGCACGGGGCCGGGAACGTATGCCACGCTGTTTGCGCTCGTCGTGGTGGGCGACAATCAGGTTGGCGCCGTCTGGTCACTGCAAATCAGCCCGGATGGCTCGGCGTTGTCACTCATTGGCAAAAGCGGCAATGGAACCGTGGAGTTGCTCAAAGCCGACATCGGCTGGCAAGCAGGCGAGTGGCATCTCGTAACGTTGGACTACGGCCAGGCAACGGCTTTGTTTATTGATGGGCAACTGGCTGCTGAGGGCGGCGGCACCTTGGCCGTGTCGCCGAAAGATAGTGGGTTGGTCGTAGGCAGTACGTTTGCAGGAACCGGGACAATAAACGGAGAGATTGACGAGATTTATTCCTTTGGCCTTCCGCTCACGGCCGAGGACGTGAGCTTTTACTACAACGGTTTGAGCCCGCAGGCGGCATTGGGTCCGATTAGTGCGGCTGAAGAACAGGCGGAAGCGGAAGCCGCAGCCAAGTGGCAGGCGGAGCATAAATCGGAAGGGGGCGGCGCACCGATGATGCGCTTGGTTGGATCAACGAGTGAGTGCTTCACGAATGTTCCGGTGTATATCACCAACATTGTGTCCATGTTGGACACCAACCAAGGTTGGACGGTGACGTTCGATATACAGGGAGGCACCAATGGGTTGCTCTATGACATATTCAGCACGACCAATCTGGCGGGAGACAATGGCACCAAAGGGCTTTGGGTGTGGCTGGAGCGCGGCCCCACGTGCAGCACATATCAATACACGAATCAGCCGGAGGGACAGGCATTCTATATTTTAGGCACGCTACTGGACACGGACGGCGACGGATTAACCGATGCGTATGAGCAGTTGGTGCAGCATACGGATCCGACGGTCGGCGAGAACCGGATTCAGTCTGAAAATGTCATCACCGGCACGACCAACTGGCAACTCAGCAACCCGGTCACGGTCGGCTTTTCTCACGGGTGGCCCACGAACGATGCGGATACCACACCGGAAATCGAAGGCTTTGCCTCAGCCACTAGCGTAAATGTTTCCGGTTCAATTGACCTTTATGTGGACGTGCGGAACGGAACCACGAATTTCAGCATCGAGATTTTTCGTCTGGGATGGTACGGCGGGTTGGGAGGCCGAAAAATGAGTTGGGACGACAATGGTTTTCTGACTAATACCGTGGCTCTGCCAAGCCGAAAACAACCGATACCTTACATGAATCCCACCAACGGTTTGATTGACTGCCTGTCCGGTGCGACAAATGGGCTCACCAACACGAACCTGATCTGGCAACGCAGCTACTCCCTGACGATTCCACCGGACTGGGTGAGCGGTGTGTA
>CAZNOE010001136.1:0-1960 GCA_964574525.1 uncultured Bifidobacteriaceae bacterium | reverse complement strand
GCGAGACGGGGATCGCGTTCCTCGGAGAAATCCCGGAGGCCGAAACCTGGCTCGACTACGCGGTGAATAAATTCTACGCCGCGTATCCCGTCTGGTCCGACGACGACGGCGGTTGGCATGAGGGCGTGAGCTATTGGGGTGGCTACATGAGCAAAGTTGTCTGGTGGTTGCAGGTTGCGGACTCGGCGTTGCAGATTGACGGCTCCAAGAAACCGTTCTTCTCACAGGTTGGCGATTATCCGCTCTACGTCGCGCCACCCGGTTCGCCGAACATGGGTTTCGGCGATTTGTCCTTTCGCCCACCGCCCCAAAGCTGGGGCGGGTTCATCGAATACTTTCTGCGCGCAGGTAGCGGCAAAGCGAATTCAGAGAATAACCACGCCGGCTACTGGCGTTGGTGGACGGAACAATGGCGGATGACGGGCGAAGACGGCGTCCTCGGTTTTCTCTACGACGCCAACCTGCCGCCACTGCCGCCAGCGAAGGCGCCGACAGATTTGCCTCAATCGAAAATCTTCCGCGGCATCGGCATCGCCAGCCTGCACACCACTTTGACCAACAGCGCGGACGACGTGCATCTGCTTTTCAAATCCAGCCCGTTCGGCGCGCAAAGCCACGGCCACAATCCGCAGAACAGTTTTCAACTGAACGCTTACGGCGAGGCATTACTCACGACGTGTGTTTATCGCGACCTGCACGGCAGCAAGTTTCATTACCAGTGGGCGCACAGCACCAAAGCCCACAACGCCGTGCTCGTGGATGGCGAGGGCCAGATTCCGCACTCGGCAACCTCCATGGGCCGCATCGTGGATTCCAAGCTGACTCCAGAGTGGGATTACATCGAGGGCGACGCGTTGTCCGCCTACGGCGGGAGACTCACGCGCGCCCGGCGGAAAATCGCTTTCGTGAAGCCGGATCTCATTGTGATTTGCGACGACCTCGCCGCGCCGAAACCGGTTTCGTTCCAGTTCATGCTTCATGCGCTCAGCCCGTTCACGGTGGACGAGAAAGCCGCACGCCTATCCGCGAAGCAACCGAAGGCCAACGTGACGGCGCAATACCTCTCACCGACGCCGCTCAGCTTTTGGCAATGGGACGGCTTCGATCCGAAGCCCGACCGCGAATTCCCCAATCAATGGCACGTCGAAGCCGGCACGCAGGAGAAACTCGCGGAACTGCGGATGCTGACGGTCATCGTCCCGCAACGAAACGGCGCAGAAACGGATTGGAAGGCTGAACGGCTCGAAAGCGACACAGCCGTTGGCGTCCGAGTTTCTCGTGGGCGTCAGACTGCGCTCATTGGATTCCGCAGGGCCGATCAGGGAACTGCAACTCTAGTGGATTTCGACTTCAGGGATGCCGCCGCGGTGCGGACAGGAACGCGCTGAATATTGTCACGGTCGCTTCAGCGTGACCGTGCCCAAGCCGAATTCGGCGCCTTCAGCCACGATCCGGAAATCTGCGCCTGCATTCTGCGAGTTGAGGAAGCGCGCAGCGTTCAGTTTGAAACTCACCGATTTCCAGCGCTTATCGCCCGCCAGTGCGATCTTCTCACTGCGGCTGTAAGCGCCGCTGAACGGCGCGCTCATGTCGCTGCCGTCGAACTCCACGCCCAACTGGCCGGGCGCGGCGTCAAAATACTCGACCTGCACGGTCGCGTTCATGACGCCGTCCGTTTTGAAGGAATCGTCCACGCGGAAATAGATGTAGGAGCTGTGACCATCTTTGAACGGTTTGGCGAACCAGCCTTTTCGGCCCTGCATTTCCTGAACGATGGTTTTTCCGTCCTCTGCGGCGACAAGGCTCAGCCCTTTGTCCGCTTTCGCATCACTGGCGACCGCGAAAATCTTTTGGGCGTTATTGAACGAGCCCTTCGGCCATGCCGGCTTCCAGCCTTTCTTAAACAGCTCGGAATATTTCCGCGTCAGTTCGATGTATTGCCGGCCATATTCCTTCGACT
>CAZNOE010001135.1:0-1968 GCA_964574525.1 uncultured Bifidobacteriaceae bacterium | reverse complement strand
CAACATAACGGAACTGCGCTGCACCGCCGACCTCGACAGCAAAACTGGCGGCGCGACTGCCGGGCGCAAAGTCAAAGGCACGATTCATTGGGTCAGCGCTGCGCACGCGATTGACGGGGAGGTCCGCCTCTACGACCGCCTCTTCACCGTCGCCGAACCGGACGCGAGCGGCGATTTCAAACAACACTTCAACCCACACTCACTGGAAGTCATCACCGCCAAATGCGAGCCGAGCCTGAACGAAGCAAGGCCCGAATTGCGCTACCAATTCGAGCGCCTCGCCTACTTCGCACTCGATAAAGAGAGCAAGCCGGGCAAGCTGGTTTTCAATCGGACGATTACTTTGAAAGACACTTGGGCGAAGGAAGCGCAGAAGCGTTAGATTTCATGCCACGCCGCGAACTCAAAAGCGGGAGGCAGGTTGCCGATTGGCTCGAAGGACTCGGCGCGAGTTTGAAGTCAGTGGGCAACATGACTCTGATCGGGTCGGCCGCATTGCTCTGGCACGCGCATGATCGCGATCTGGACGCCGAACTTCCGGAAGCGAGCATGGATGTCGATCCCGTAACGGACAGCGAAGAAGTGGCGGCGCATTGTTACGAGGCATTGATCGGAAGTGAATTCGAGCGCACGCACGGCTGGCACGTGAACCTGATGCCGGACACCGTTCTCCGTGAATTTCCGGCCGGCTGGGAACAACGTGCCGTGACCCGACAAGTCGGCAAACTACGGCTCACCGTTCCCGCCCCCGCCGATTTGCTCGCGGCGAAATTGAAGCGCAACGAGCCCCGTGATCGCGCCCATGCCGAATGGGCGGGACGCATTGGATTGCTGGGCTGAACCAGTGTGTTAAAGTGACGCCATGTTCATCAACGGCATCCATTTTCAGGAATACGCCAAGCTGGAATATGGCCGGCTGGTTTGGCGAAATCCTGAATTTCGCGAGCGCCTGCTGCGCCACTGGCGCGATCCGCGCCATCCCCACGCGGAACGCTTTGCCGAAAACGAAACGGAAGTGCGTCACATTCTGGAAAGCCCCAAAGGTTCGGACGCCGAATTGGATGCGCAACTCCAGCAACGCGGACTCAGCCTCCGTGTAGTCGTTAAAGAGATCCCATCGGTGTTCGGCTCGTTCTTCTGAATCCCCGGTGGCAGCGTCTGGCAACCTGCCCGAACGCCGTGACCCATTCGAGCGCCTTTGCGCTTTGGAGGAAAGCGCCTCCGGCCTCAGGACAAACGCCCTGGTTGACGGCCTTGATGCGCTTGAGTATTTCTAGGCCACGATTCCCAAACAGAAATGGACTTTTGAAATGACGAGATACTTCGCATTTCTTCTGGCTTGGCTGGTTTCCATCCCGGCAGCGATGGCGGTTTCTTCAGACCCATCCGACGCGGCGGTGGAGTTCTTCGAAAAGAAAATTCGTCCGGTGCTGGCCGAGCATTGTCTCAAGTGCCATTCCCAAAAAGCGGAGAAGCTCAAAGCCAACCTTTACCTCGACAGCCGGGAAGGTTTCCTCAAGGGCGGCGACACGGGCGTAGCGGTGGCATTGGGCGAGCCGGACAAAAGCCGTTTGATCGAGGCGATCCGTTACAGAAATCCGGATCTCGAAATGCCGCCCAAGAAAAAGCTGCCGGACGAGGTCATCGCCGATTTTGTTGAATGGGTAAAGATGGGAATTCCCTGGCCGAAAGAGGAAACAGCGGCACCAGCGACCTCGTCCGAGAAGAACCAGGAAATCGAAAAGCGCAAACGCGAGCATTGGGCGTGGCAGCCGGTTGGCCGACATCAAGCGCCACCAGTGCAAGACAAAAAGTGGGCGAGCAACGAGATTGACCGGTTCATCCTGGCCGGATTGGAAAAGAAAAACCTGACTCCTGTTCCGCCAGCAGACCGCCGCACACTGATTCGCCGGGCGTATTTCGATTTGATTGGCCTGCCGCCGACGGCCGAGGAAATCGCGGCGTTCG
>CAZNOE010001134.1:0-1971 GCA_964574525.1 uncultured Bifidobacteriaceae bacterium | reverse complement strand
ATCGGCCCGGGCACGACGGCGCAGGGACATTTCCATGCGGCGGTGTTTCCTTACCGTCCGCTGCCCAAGGGCAATCTCAATCTGAAGGAATCCGTCGCCGGCCTGCTCGCGACGGAATCAGCGCAAACGGTCATGCACCTGCTCGCGGACGAACGCGAGTTTGAAGGCGTGGGCCAAACGGACCTGATGCGTGGAGCGTGCTGGGCCGGGCCGCTGAAACTTCTGAGCCGCGCAACGCAAAACTTGATTACGAAACCATGACATTGCTGCTCGGTGCAACCACCATCGGATTGATTCTCGCGCTGCTGGCGCTGGGAGTTTATCTCAGCTTTCGCATCTTCAACTTTCCCGACATCACCGCGGACGGCTCGATCACACTCGGCGCGGCTTTGACAGCCACGTTGCTCGTGCATCACTGGTCTCCGTGGCTGGCCACGCTGGCGGGGTTTGCGGCGGGCGTGCTCGCCGGCGCGATCACCGGCGTGTTGCACACCAAATTCAAGATCAATGGCCTGCTCAGCGGCATCCTCGTGATGACCGCGCTCTATTCCGTGAACCTTCACGTCATGGGCAAGAGCAACGTGCCGTTGCTGAACGAAGCCACGCTCGCGAGCCAGGCCGAATCGCTCGGCGTGCGCCTGCTTCACACCAACGACGGCGACCTCAATATCTTCGGTTGGTCCGTCGGCGTGCGCGATGCCGCAATGCTGGTGTGCGTGCTGGGGTTGGTCGTTTTCGTCGGCGTGGTGCTCTACCTGTTTTTCCGGACCAACCTTGGTACGGCGATGCGCGCCACTGGCGACAACCCGCAAATGATCCGCGCGCTGGGCGTGAGCGTGGATTTCATCCTCATTCTCGGCCTCGCCCTCTCCAATGGCCTGATCGCCCTGGCCGGTTCGCTGGTCGCGCAGTATCAAGGCTTCGCCGACGTGCAAATGGGTATCGGCATGGTCGTGTGGGGATTGGCGAGCGTCATCATCGGCGAGGCGCTTGTCGGCAGTCACCGGATCGGCCTGCTTATCACTGGCGCGGTCATGGGTTCGGTGATATTCCGCCTGTTGGTCGCCATCGCGTTGCGCTGGGGACTCAACCCGAACGACCTGAAACTGATCACCGCGGCGTTTGTGTTCGTCGCTCTCATCGCGCCCGCGCTGTTGCGCAAACTGAAGCCGGCCTCCGCCACGAAGCCCGCCGCCGCCTGACATGCTCGAGATCTGCAACATCGCTAAAAGCCACTACTCCCTCTCCCCGCGAGGGACGAGCGGGGAGAGGGGTGAGTTCTATCTACGGAACGTACTTTTCTGGAATCCCCTCTCCCTGACCCTCTCCCCACTCCTTCGTCGTGGGGAGAGGGAATTGCCCACGGCACGGCGGTGTTATCAAGTTGCGCCCGCCAAACCTTCCGCCGCCGCCTGACATGCTCGAGATCTCCGACATCACCAAGACGTTCAATCCCGGCACGCCCAACGAGGTGCTCGCCCTCTGCAACGTCTCGCTGCGGCTGGAGACCGGCTCTTTTCTCGTCATCATCGGCACCAACGGCTCGGGAAAATCCACGCTGCTCAACGCCGTTGCCGGCACGTTTTTCGTGGACGCGGGACGCATCGCGGTCGCGGGACGCAACATCACGCGCTGGGCCGAGCACCGGCGCGCCAAACTCATCGGCCGCGTTTTCCAGAATCCATTCAGCGGCACGGCCCCGAACATGTCCATCGCCGAGAACCTCGCGCTCGCGGCGCGGCGCGGCCAGCCGCGCGGACTGGGCTGGGCGTTGCACCGCAAACTGCGCGACGAGTTGCGCGACCGCATCCGCACGCTGAACATGGGCCTGGAAAACCGCCTGGACAATGCGATTGGCAGCCTTTCCGGCGGCCAGCGCCAGGCATTGACGCTGCTCATGGCCTCGTGGCTCAAGCCGGAGTTGCTGCTGCTCGACGAACATACCGCCGCGCTCGACCCCAAGAGCGGCGA
>CAZNOE010001133.1:0-1977 GCA_964574525.1 uncultured Bifidobacteriaceae bacterium | reverse complement strand
CCAGCAGCAGATGCTCGCAATCCACCGCCTGATGCGAGTAGTTGTGCGCGATGCGTTGCGCTTCCGCCAGCGCTTCCTGTGATTTGATCGTCAGCTTTTCCAATTGCATGCTGGCAACGTACGCAGCGGCTTGGGTGCGTCAAGATGGTTGCCTTTGCCTTCCGCCTTCCAATCTCAGCCTTTCCCCATAAGCTAAAGCGGAACGCAGAAACCTATTTCAGCTTTCAGCTTTTCCAATTTCTGCTTTTGCCAAGACGCTACTTCATGAACTTCACGGAAGCGGCCACAGTCGGATCGTTCTTGCTCGAGACGTTGATCATTTCAGAGATGTGGCTCTCATGCGGGATGTAAACCAGTTCGGCGCTGACTCCCGCCTGCCGTAGCGCGCGATAAAACTCCCGCGCCTGGGCCGGCAGACTGAAATAGTCCCATTGACAATACGTCACCAGAAACGGCGGCGCGCCGCCCTGGACGTACGACAGCGGGGCAGCGGCGCGGCGAGCGACCGGGTCTTTTCCAAATACTGAATCCTGGCCTTCCGCGCTCGTGAGGTTGTAAACGCCGCTGAAGGCCAACACGCCGCGAATGAACTGCGGCGACAGTTGATACACGGCCAGGTAGCGCTTATCCAAGGTCAATAAAGCCGCCAGGTGACCGCCCGCCGAATGTCCGCCGACATAAAGCCGATTGGTGTCGCCGCCGTATTCGGCAATGTGCCGCGCGGTCCAGGCAAACGCCGCTGCGACATCTTCGATCTGGGCCGGATGCGGGTGCTTTGGCGCCAACCGATAACTCGGCACGACCGTCACATAACCTTCGCGCGCGTACCGATTTCCAACTGGCGGATATTGCGAGCGATCCCCCGTTTTCCAGGCGCCGCCGTGAATGAAGAAGAGAACCGGCGAATTCGAGTTGCCTTTGGGGAGATAGATGTCGAGTTTGTGTTTGGCGGCCTCGTCTTCCGGGCCTTCGCGGTAGGAAATATCCTTCACCGTTTTCACATCGGGCGAGGCATCCCCGAGCGACATCAATCGCTGTAAGTCCGTCAGACTGGGTGCGCTCAGAGATACTGGGTTTGAGTAAATCCAAGGCCGGTCCTCCTCACCCACCGTCAACCAGGCCTCGGCGCGATAATCCCCGGCTTCCTTGGTTTCAAACGTCAGGTTCGTGCCGATGGCTTCCTGCACCACCGCGCCATTGTGTATCAGCCTGAGCTTTGCCGACAAAGGAGACACCGCGACGAGCCGGGTTTTGCCGAACATGCGGGCATCGTCCCCCATGTTGAAAACGCCCTCGTTGTTTATCGCACCGAACATGAAGCTGGTGGAATCGGCAAGCCACTCGTCAGCCACATAGAAGTGGCCGTTTGTCAGGGCTTCGCGGATGAGCGGCTCGGTGAAGTCGCGCGCCAGGATATGAATCACCAGATTGCTTGGACTGCTCCCATCAGAACCGACATTCACGCCACGCCACAGAATACCTGGTTGCGCCTCGGCTGCGTCAGTTTTCCTAAAACGCAATCCGCCATCAGGAATCGGTTTGCCATCCGGTCCGTAATCCGGAAACCACAAGTCTCCCTCACGAGTCTTTGCCCCGGCCATAAACAACACGCCCTCGTGCAAACCGCGCCACGACTCCGGTCGCGGAGACTCCTGATCCGCCGTGAGGACAACACGAACATCTCTCTGCCGGGCGGCAACCAGCAGTTTTTGCTGCGCGTCTCTGGTAGTTCCCGTGGTTTCGGAGCGTACGAGAATAACGGCGCGAATATCTTCGTAAAGCCCGTGGCTGGGAAGCGAACGGCGTTCGCGCGCAAAACGCGACCGGGCTTCATCGGCTGTCGCCGGGCGGCGGGTTTCCGCCGATTGCAACGCAGCACCCGGGGACTTGTTCGTCGCGCTGCCGGCTTCGGCACGTGCGCTGGCTGCAACCAGCAGGCAGAGCAGTATTAAAAGCCAGCTCGCGAGCAGCGCAAAC
>CAZNOE010001132.1:0-1983 GCA_964574525.1 uncultured Bifidobacteriaceae bacterium | reverse complement strand
TGAAGCGGTTAGGTCGTCGCGCCATCCTCCAGCACCCCGCTAAAGCAGGGTGTTAATGAGAGCGGCTTTCAAGTGTACAAAAATTGCGATGCGCCCCGGATCGTGTCGGCAGCACAATCCGCCTTTTCATGCCGTTACGCTTCGGGTAATCATTGCGCATTCTCAGCCAGCATGCCGAGCGTCTATATCAAAACCTACGGTTGCCAGATGAACGAGCGCGACAGCGAGGCCGTCGCCGCGCAGCTCGTGGCCAAGGGCTACACGCTGGTCGCGTCGGAACACGTCGCGGATGTTGTGCTGCTTAACACGTGCAGCGTGCGCGATAACGCGGAGCAAAAGGCGATCAACAAGATGGAGAACATCGCCGGTGACATTCGCAAACACCGGCCCAACGTCGTGCTCGGCTTCCTGGGCTGCATGGCGCAGAGTCGCGGGCAGGAGTTGATTGATCGCTTGCCCGATGTTGACCTCGTCATCGGCACCCAGAAATTTCATCGCGCCACGGATTACCTCGACGAAATCTTCGCGGGCAAGCGCGACAAGATCGTGGATATCGCGGAAGAGCAGGGGAGCGAAGGCACGATTCGCGAGCACCTGGTCAACGGCAATGCGAAAAGCAAATCTGTCAGCGCGTTTGTCAGCATCATGCAGGGGTGCAATCAATACTGCACCTTCTGCATCGTCCCCTACACGCGAGGCGAGGAACGCAGCCGGTCCATCATGGACATCGTTGCCGAGTGTCGCCAACTCGTCTCTCACGGCGTGAGGGAAATCACGTTGCTCGGACAAATTGTGACGAGCTATGGCAAACGCCGGACCTCTCTCCCGGCTTTGCCACCCTCTCCCCATCCGATGGGGAGAGGGCAGGGTGAGGGGCGCTCCGGCAGGACTCCGTTCGTCGAACTGATCGAGGCTGTTCACGAAATCGAGGGGCTCAAGCGCATCCGCTTCACTTCGCCGCACCCGAAAGGTTATGGCGATGATCTGGTGGAGGCTTACGGGCGATTGCCAAAGCTTGTCGAGAGCGCGCACCTGCCGGTGCAAAGCGGCAGCGACCGCGTGCTAAAACTCATGCATCGCGGTTACACACGTGAGCGTTACGTCGGGATCATCCGCCAACTGCGCGCGGCTCGCCCCAACATCGGCATCACCACCGACATAATTGTCGGTTTTCCAGGCGAGTCCGGGGCGGACTTTGAGGATACACTTTCACTCTGTCGCGAAGTGGAATTCGACAACGCCTATCTGTTCAAGTATTCGCAACGCAAAGACACGCCCGCGGCTGCGATGCCGGATCAGTTACCGGAAGACCTAATCGAGGAACGGCACGCGCGTCTGCTCGCGCTCATCAATGAAATCGGCAAGCGCAAATACGACGCATACGTCGGGCGGCAAATGCAGATTCTAGTAGAAGGGCCGAGCAAGAGGAACGAGGCGCGCATGTCGGGCCGCACGCGTTGCAACAAGATCGTGGTGTTCGACGGCGCGGAGCGGCATCGCGGGCAATTGCTGGACGTGCGCATCACCCGCGCCGGTTTGTTTACGCTTTACGGTGATCCGGCGATTGTGAACTTGTGAGTCGCGGAAAGATGGAGTGGAGGAAGTTACCGGTTTTTGCAGTCTATTACTGGATTAGGCGACGTGCGCATCACTTTCGCCACGGCCTAAACAACAGCCACAGAGCAATGCTCATCACGAGCATCACAACGCCAATGAACGCGGTCTCACCAAGTCTCAAACTGAAACTGGCAGGCGCAATCGTGAGGCTGGCGTTTGTCAGAATCAAGGCGAGCCCGCCGGACGCCAAAAGAATGGCGAACGCCCTGTAATACCGTCGAACGAAACTGAAGCCTACGCCGGTAACATATCCAGCGGCTTCTGTGGGTGTCATTTGTTCTTCGTTGGTCTTCATAGCTGTGAAGTCGCCCAACATGAAGCAGTGTATCGCTCAGGCCGCGGTCGGCAAGGGGGGAACTCGTTGAA
>CAZNOE010001131.1:0-1984 GCA_964574525.1 uncultured Bifidobacteriaceae bacterium | reverse complement strand
GCAACGATAAAAGCGCGATCATCGAGAAAGTCACGACCAACACTCGAACACCGTTCCGGACGACCGTGCGGAACATCTCGAGCTTCATCTGCTCCAATTCGGTCAGCCCTTCATGCACCACGATTTTCTGCTCGCTGGGTTTCATAATCATTGCGGTTTTGACTGACGTTCGCGCAACGCCGGACAATTTACAACTCCCAACGTTGCCGACGAAGCACCGGACACGGCGGAGCGCGGACAGCCTTGTCCGCGAGTCCCTCGCCACTGGCAGCGCGCGGACAGGCTGTCCACGCGCCAAGCCGATCAATACTCCCGCTTCGTCACGAAGCCCGGCTGCGGCACGGGATATCTTCCGTTCTTGTCAGCCTGCAGCGGCGCGGGTGAAGCCGCCGTGATCTTGTCCAAGCCCGGCGCCATCTCGTGCTCGCAATTGAGCATGTCTTCGAACGTGACCTCCTGGCCGGTGTGCGCGGCCATGCGTCCCATCGAGGTGACGAGGCTCGCTTCGACGCCGCGTTTGACTTCGTTGTAGGGCTTGTTGTTGCGGATGGCATCCATCAGGTCATTCCATTCGTTTAGATAGGGATCCACCTCGTCCGGGTTGACCTTGGATTCCCAGAGCCGGTCCGCGCTCTTAGGAGTTTGACCTTTGTAAAGGCTGGCGGGCAGCCCGCAATCGCCGCTCTTGGAAGCGATCGCGCTGCCTTTGGTGCCGTGGATGTAACTCGAGTATATGTCGGTGCAGCCCGTCATGCAGCGCCCGTCGAAATTAAACTTGGTGCCGTCCGCATACGTGTATTCCACCGCGTAGGTGTCGAAATTCTGGTCCACGTAAGTGACGCCTTCCGGACTCTGGCGATAATGCCGGCCCCCCAGGGCCTGCGCCTTGACCGGCCAGGAGTTCTTCATCCAACCGAGATGATCAATGATGTGGATGTAGAAATCGCTGTAGTTGCCACCGCTGGCCCAGATGAAACTGTGGAAGCGTTTGATCTGATAGAGCATTTCGTTTTCATCAGCCGGTTTGGGCAATGATGAGAAAAAGCCGACCGGGCCGTGCATCCGGTAGCCGCGCTGCAGGATGAGGTCGCCGATTGCGCCGTCGTGAACCCGCTTGGCCAGCTCCTCGAGCGCGCGGCTGTGACGGGACATCAATCCCACTCCGACCTTGAGGTTCTTGGCCGTGGCATCCTCGGCAAGTTTGAACATCCTTTTGCTGGTCGGGCCGTCCACGGTCAGCGGTTTTTCCATGAAGACGTTCAAGCCCTTTTGGATGGCGTAAGTGAAATGCACCCAACGGAAGGCTGGCGGAGTGGCAAAGATCGCCACGTCACCCGGCTTCAAACAATCCAACGCCTTCTTGTAAGCGTCGAAACCGACGAACTTGCGGTCTTCGGGCACGTCCACTTTCGCCGCGAACTGTCGGCTGATCTCCCTGAAGCTGTTCTTGAGCCGGGTTTCGAACACATCACCCATGGCGACGAGTTTGAGCGGACCTTTATTTGTGGACAGCGCGTTAACCGCCGCGCCGCTGCCGCGTCCGCCGCAACCGACGAGGGCAATTTGGATTGTGTTGTTTTCCGCCGCGTGGACGTAAGGAACGGCCATGCCCGCCAGAGCAGAGGCGGCCGCCAGCGTGCCGGTCTGCTTGATGAATTCCCGCCGTGAAGTGAGTGAAGAATCGTTCTCGTTCATGGAGGAATCCTCCACATGTCTGCCCCGTCGTGTCAACACCAGAGAGAAGAGGAATTGCGCCAAGGGCTGCGGTCTGCTAGCCAATTCCCGTGCAGACGAAACGCTTCTCCTGGTTGACCATCCTCTGTTTGATGTCCGTCTGCGTTGTGTTGAGCCATGCTTTTCAGACTCTCACGCGAGGATTGAACTAAATCGTTCAGCAGCTTTGAGACAGTCTCGGAGTGACGCGCCCTGCCAAAGCGACTGGTTCAACGATGTCATTTGAAATGATGAAGCTCGGACTCGGCCT
>CAZNOE010001130.1:0-1986 GCA_964574525.1 uncultured Bifidobacteriaceae bacterium | reverse complement strand
CGACGAAACAAACCCGCGAGGCCGTTGCGCAATATCGCCAGGTTTTGGCCGCCAGGCCGGACGCCGTCGAAGCTCTTAATAATCTCGCCTGGATGCTCGCTACGTCTTCCGATGAAGCGCTGCGCGATGGACCGGAAGCGGTCCGGGTCGCCGAACGCGCTTGTCGCCTGACTCAATACAAGCAGCCGATCATGGTCGGGACTTTGGCCGCAGCTTACGCCGAGGCTGGGCGTTTCAATGACGCCGTAGCCACCGCTCAAAAGGCAATTGATCTGGCGACGGCGAGTGGAAACACGCAGTTCGCGGGTATCAACCTGCAATTGCTGACACTCTACCGCGCCGGCAAAGCGTATCATGAACCGACGACCCACCCCTGACCCCTCCGAGGAGGGGAACTGTCAGTGCGCCTCCGAATGTCTGCTCCCCTCCTCGGAGAGGTCGGGGGTGGGTTCACGCTCGTAGCCAGATCAACTTTGAATTGCGTAACGCACGTGCCCCGGCTTGTCATTCTTTTGCATCGGCGTATGCTCGACGACGTGAAAGGCAAACTCCTATTGCCCGTCGCGTTGATGGTGGTGTTCGCGCTGTCGCGGATTCCGGGGATGCTGCCGCAGAATTTCAGCGCCGCCTATGCGATCGCCTTCTGTGCGGGAGTTTATTTTGCCGGGCGTATGGCGTGGTGGTTGCCGCTCGCCACGTTGTTCATCACGGACATTGGCCTCAACATGTACTATTGGCGATACCTCGGCTGGAACGTGTGGGAGTTGCCGGTCTTGAAATACCAACTGTTCAATTACGCCGCCTACGTCGCGCTCATCTGGCTCGGGCGACGATTCAAGCCCGGGGCCTCCTTCTTCTCACTTCTGGGCGGCGGCGTTCTCGGCGCGCTGCTGTTCTATCTCATCACAAACACGGCGTCGTGGTTCTTCAATCCCTTCGGCAATCCGGAATACACAAAGGACTTAATCGGCTGGTTCACAGCGTTGACCAAGGGCACATCCGGCTGGCCGCAAACGTGGGAATTCTTCCGCAACACGCTGCTTAGCGGCGGCATTTTCACCGGATTGTTCGTCGGTGCGATGAAACTTACCGCCACCGCCGAATCGCCGCAGGAAAAGGAAGCGGGCGCGCGCGTGGACGAGCCGGAACCGGAGGCGGGGACCCAACCGGAAGACGCGAAAGCGTGAGCACTGTGGGCAGTGTTCAGTATTCAGTCTTCAGTATTCAGCAAAAGACAACGCTGCGAGTGGCCAACCACCGAATACTGAACACTGAATACTGAATACTGACTCTCATGAAGATTGGCATCATCTCCGATACCCACAGTTTCCTTGATCCAAAAATCCCGAAACTCTTCGCCGGCGTCGAACACATCCTGCACGCCGGCGATGTGGGGCCGCACTCGCTGTTGCTCGAACTCGAAGCCCTCGCGCCCGTGACAGCGGTGCTCGGCAACACCGACACGTGGCTCAACTTGAAGCTGACCGAACTCGCGGAAATCGGCGGGCGCAAATTCCTCGTCCATCACATTGTCAATCCGCACGCGCTCACCGACGAACTCAAAGACCGCATGGCAGCCATGCGACCGGACGCCGTCGTGTTCGGCCACACGCACAAGCCGTTTTGCGAAACCATCGGCGGCGTGCTCTTCTTCAATCCCGGTTACGCCGGCAAACAACGTTTCGCGCTCGAGCGCAGCGTGGCGCTTCTGCATTGCGACGCGAAGAAAATGCGGCCGGAATTCATCGCGCTGTAACACCGGGTTTGGCGTCCGTGATTCGTGCGTGATACTCCTCACGCAATTGCTTCAATTCCCTCCGAAGCCTGGCCTGCTCGGTGCGCAACCGGCGCAATTGTTCCGGGCGCGCCAGCATTTTCAGCTCTTGCCACCAGGTCCGCCCCGCATGACGCACGCGCCACACGTAATGCAACGCCATCACACCTGCCACCGGCATCAGGCCTGTCCAAAGCAATGCGATCCACACG
>CAZNOE010001129.1:0-1987 GCA_964574525.1 uncultured Bifidobacteriaceae bacterium | reverse complement strand
TTTTTTCTTTCGTGTCTTTCGTGTCTTTCGTGGTTCAATTTCCCCGGCATGGTTCAGTATCTCGAGTTGCTGCGATGCGTCCTGGAGCACGGCAAGTTCAAAGCCGATCGCACGGGCACGGGGACGTTCTCCGTGTTCGGCGCGCAGGCGCGCTTTCCATTGCAGCAGAATTTTCCGCTGCTTACCACGAAGAAGCTGCACTTGCGCTCGATCATCTACGAACTCCTGTGGTTCCTTCGCGGAGAGCGAAACGTTCGCTACTTGCGCGAAAACAAGGTAACCATCTGGGACGAGTGGGCGGATGAGAATGGCGACCTGGGGCCGGTCTATGGAAAGCAATGGCGACATTGGACCAAGAGCAGCCGTCCCCGCAAGCCGCGGAATGCTGCTGCCAGTCAGCCTTCTCTGTTCGATCTCGGTGAATTCGCTGATGGCACCAGTGTAACACCCATCGGACCGCGCCTGCGGCGAAGCAGATATGGCATTGACCAGATCGCCAAGGTGATTGAGGAAATCAAAACCAATCCCGACAGCCGCCGTCTGATTGTCAGCGCGTGGAACGTTGCCGACATTGACAGCATGGCCCTCCCGCCGTGCCACACGTTGTTTCAATTCTACGTGCAGGAAGGCGAATTAAGCTGCCAGCTTTACCAACGCAGCGCGGACATCTTCCTCGGCGTGCCCTTCAACATCGCCAGCTACGCGCTGCTCTCGCTGATGGTCGCGCAGGTTTGCGGGCTGAAGCCGGGAGATTTCGTCCACACCTTCGGCGACCTGCACCTCTACAGCAATCACGTCGAGCAGGCGAAGCTGCAACTTTCGCGCGAACCGCGTCCGCTGCCGCAAATGAAGTTGAGTCCGAAGGTGAAGAACATTGACCGCTTCAAGTTCGAGGACTTTGAACTCGTCGGCTACGACCCGCACCCGGCTATCAAAGCGCCGATTGCGGTTTGATTCAGTGGGATGACTGAATAAACTCCGCGCCAATGCAACCGCTGGAGAGCTATCTTGAGGAATTGCGCGCCATTCGTTCCTCCGGCGCTGCGGTCAAGGAAACCTCCGGCTATGGTGCGCTCGCAAATCTCTTCAACGCTGTCGGCCAGACGCTCAAACCCAAAGTCCGTTGTTTCATCCATGTTAAAAACAGCGGCGCGGGTTTGCCGGACGGCGGGTTGTTCACTCCCGATCAACTCAAAAACACGGACGAAGAAGCTCCGCTGCATGGAATCCCGCGGCCAGCGCGCGGTGTCATTGAAGTCAAGTCCACCGATGCCGAAGTTGACGACGTGGCGAACACCAAACAAGTCCGCGGCTACGTGAAGCATTACGACCAAGTGCTGGTGACAAACTACCGGAGTTTTCTGCTCCTGAAACGCGGGGACAACGGCAATCCACTCCGGCTGGAATCTTTTCAACTCGCGCCCGACGAAAAGTCGTTTTGGGTCGCAGCCACGCATCCGCGCAAAGCTGCGAGCGAACTTGGCGAACGTTTCGCCGAATATCTCAAGCGCGTGCTCCTTCACGCCGCGCCGCTGAACAATCCCAAAGACGTGGCCTTCTTCCTCGCCTCGTATGCACGGGATGCCCGCGCGCAAGTCGAGGGTGCGGGCGATTTGCCGGCGCTCGCCGCCGTCCGCACCGCGCTGGAAGAAGCGCTGGGCATGAAGTTCGAGGCGGAGAAGGGCGAGCACTTCTTCCGCTCCACGCTTGTCCAGACGCTTTTCTACGGCGTGTTTTCCGCGTGGGTTCTCTGGCACAAGGAAAATCCCCAACGGAAAAACGATTTCGATTGGAAGGCTGCCGCGTGGACGCTCCACGTGCCGATGATCAAGGCATTGTTCGATCAGGTCGCCACGCCGACGAAGCTTGGCCCGCTCGGTCTGGTGGAAGGGCTGGATTGGACCGCCGCCGCGCTCAACCGCGTGGACCGCGCCGCCTTCTTCGAGAAATTCCTGGAAACCCACGCCGTCCAGTATTTCTACGAACC
>CAZNOE010001128.1:0-2000 GCA_964574525.1 uncultured Bifidobacteriaceae bacterium | reverse complement strand
CCGCACCAAAAACTTTCGCCAGTTGCGACGCGAAGCTGCGCCCGCCAGCGTCGCTTCCGAAAAGCACACGCGCCGCGCCCAGTTCGCGTACGGCCATTTCGGTGTAACCCGCCGTGGGATCAGAACCGCAGAGGTCCGCGTAAACGTTTCTGCAATCGCGAATCGCGCGGATGCCGATCTCCCAATTGCCGCCGGTGTGGCCGCAAATGAACGTCGCGTCCGCATGCCGCCGCGCGAGTTCAGCCAGATCCATCGGTGTGGATTCGCCAGGCAGATTGCCGGTGGCCTTGACGTAGGTGTGCTGAAGGATCACCGCTTTGAGTTCGGTGGCGCGGCGGACGATGGGATCGAGTTCAGGCGTGTTGCAATGCCGCGCGACCCAGAGCTTCACGCCCACCATCGGACCGTCGCGCACGCAGCGATCGAGTTCGGCAAGGCTGACTTCGACATGATTCGGGTTGAGATAGACGAAACCAAAAACACGTTGGGGCCAACGCCTCACGGCGCGCAGGATTTCGTCGTTTTGGCGCCGCAAATCGTCGGGTGACGGATCGTGCGACCAATTCATGCCCATTGAAACGCAGAGCCGCTCGATGCCCATGCGGTCCGCGAACTCGAGCAAACGCGAGAGGCGCTCTTCCGGCGTATCGCCGGCTACGCCGGATAAATGTGTGTGAGCATCCCAAATCATCTGGCGACTGAATTGCAAATCGGAGTCCGGCTCAAGACAATTTCCGGCATGAAAGAATTCCTTGGAAGTTTTTGGAGCACGTGTCTAATGTCCAGCCCACGATGAACGCACAACTGCGCCTCCTTCTTGTCCTGTTCTCCTGCATCCCCTTGGTCACACTCGCCGCCGAAAAGACCGCGGCCGCAAAACCCAACGTCCTCTTCATCGCCTGCGACGATCTCAATGTTTCCCTCGGTTGCTACGGGCATCCGCAGGTGAAATCGCCAAACATTGACAAGCTCGCGGCGCGGGGAATTCGATTTGACCGCGCCTACTGCCAGTTTCCGCTGTGCAATCCCAGCCGCTCCTCTCTGCTCGGCGGCGTCCGGCCCGACACCAGCCGGATTTACAACAACGCCACACCGATCCGCGAAGTGTTCCCCGAAATCGTGACGCTGCCGCAATTGTTCAAGAACAACGGCTTCTTTGCCGCGCGCGTCGGCAAGATGTATCACTATGGCGTGCCCGGCCAGATCGGCACCAGCGGCCTGGACGATGCGCCGTCCTGGAGTCACGTCGTCAATCCACGCGGACGCGACAAGGACGACGAGGCCGATGTCATCAATTTCACCCCGAACCGCGGGCTGGGTGCGGCGCTGGCCTGGATGCAAGCCCAGGGCGCGGACGAAGAGCAGACCGACGGCAAGGTTGCCGCCGAGGCGATTCGCCTGCTGGAGGAAAACAAGGACAAACCGTTTTTCATCGCGGCAGGGTTTTATCGGCCTCACGTACCGGACATCGCCACGAAAAAGTATTTCGACCTGTATCCCTTGGAAACAATCACGCTGCCCAAGGAGCCGCCGGAACACATGGCGAACATTCCGCCGGCGGCCTTGACGACGAAGCCGCTTAATTACGGGTTGGAGGAGGAGAAGCTGCGCACGTTCAAGCGTGCCTATCTCGCGAGCATCAGTTTCGTGGATGCGCAGGTCGGCAAGGTGCTCGACGCGCTGGGCCGGCTCGGGCTGGCGGAAAACACGGTGGTCGTGTTTTGGGGCGACCATGGCTGGTGTCTGGGCGAGCACGGTCAGTGGCAAAAGCGTTTGCTCTTCGAGGAATCCGCGCGGGTGCCCTTCATCATCGCGCTGCCGAACGCCAAAGCCACCGGCGTTTGCGGACGCCCGGTTGAGTTGCTCGACATTTATCCGACGCTGGCGGAACTCTGCGGATTGACCCCGCCAAAGACCGTTGAAGGCAAAAGTCTGCTACCGTTGCTGCAAAATCCCAAGGCTGCGTGGACCAAGCCCGCGATTACCCAGGTGCTTCACGA
>CAZNOE010001127.1:0-2004 GCA_964574525.1 uncultured Bifidobacteriaceae bacterium | reverse complement strand
TTGATCGCCGCATTAAGATAAAAAGCACCACCAGTCGCCAATCAAATCGGATCGGGGTAAAAGCCCTTGAATACGGAATTGAAGTTGGGAATAAGCTTTACCACTTGCAGATGCCCGTGTTCGGGTTATGGTGTGAACCAAGATGAAAACAGTCGAGGCGATCATTGAACCGACGGGTGAAGTAAGGTTGATTGAACCGGTGCATGTTGCCTTCCCGACCCGCGCGCTGGTCACCATTCTCGAAGAAGCGCCGGACGCTCACGATACCGCACTGCTTAGCGAGGTCGCGTTGGCTGAGGACTGGAATCGCGCCGAGGAGGACGCAGCATGGGCATACTTGCAGCCGGGCAAGTCGTGATAGTTATTGCCCCTTTTCAGACCTGAGCCAGTCCAAACTGCGGCCCGCTGTGCTGCTGGCGCAAGCCGGTCGCGGCGATTGGTTGCTATGCCAGATCACCAGCAAATCCTACGGCGATCCGCGCGCGATCCATGTCGCCGCTGCCGACTTTGCTCACGGTTCGTTGCGTGTCACCAGCTTTGCGAGACCGGGCAAACTCTTCACGGCGCACGCGAGTTTGGTGGCCGGAGAAATCGGCGCATTGAAATCGGCAAATTTTTCGACCATTCGCGACGCGGTGGTTCGCTTGATTCAATCAGGCCAGTGAGCCAACGTGATTGGCGCTGCCGAATTGAACCACCGCAAGAAGGCGTGGGTTGCCGCAAAGAGGGACGCGCCTTGTGCTACGTTTCAGCGGCCATCTCCGTGGCGGGGATTTTTTATTGGATTGCGGCGTTGAGATAAAACGCCATCCCTTAGTTGTCCAAAAAAAATGGAATCTCAAAAAAGTTTGACAAGAAACTCCATTAGTTTCCTAATCGCACAAATCCCGTGAGTCCTTTGACGATAACTATCCGTACCAACCAGCCTGCAGGGTCAACACTCGCGGCCAATTCGGCCCCTGGAGCGAGACCGTCAGCGCCACCATCGGCGCGTAAGGCAAATGAGCGCGCCCGTGGCCCCCGGGCCGCGGGCGTAGCGCGATGGACAGCCGATGTTCGATTGTTGGTTTTGCCGACTCCATATTATGCATGACTGTTTAACTAAATTGCACTCGACAAGGCAGATAATCTCGATTAATCGGTTCTATATGACCGGAGATAGACGACACTTTTGTTGCATACTTAGTAGTTAGGCCGAGCCACTACTGTCCGGTTAAAAACCCCGGCAAACAGGGCTGATTATCGTGGTCAGGCATAATGGTTGGCGGTGGTTGTTGAGAAAGCGCCTGCAACAGGGGCGTTTTCTCGAACAGCGTGAGGCTCAGAATTTGTAGAATTGTGTAGAGGCTGGCGGGCAGTCGCAGCCGCTTTTTGAGGATGGCGACGAGCAGATAAACGGTGATCGCGATCCAGACTTGGACGCGCACCGCGTTGTCCGAGGTGCCGTAGAAGGCTTTGATCCGCAGAGGCTGCTTGATCCATTTGAAAAACAGTTCGATCCGCCACCGGCAGCGCTAGAGTTGCGCGATGGTCAGCGCCGGTTCGGTGAAGTTGTTGGTGAGAAACACCAGCGCCTTGCCGGTTTGCGGGTCGCGAAAGCCGATCCGCCGCAGGGGTTCCGGATAATCGCGCCGGGCGTAGAAGCCGGTCAGGATCACCGTCTGGTCGAAACGCAGACCCGTGGTCTTGTCCACCGGGCGCGAGTAGCGTCGGCGAAATCGAAAGTTCTGTTTGGCCCGCGTGACGAAGAAGGCCGAGCTGAGATGCAAGCGATGCAGTCGAGCAAAGTCCAGATAGCCGCGGTCGATGATGTAGAACGAACCGGCCTCGTAGGCCAGCTCGTCGAGGAGGTTCACGTCGTGAACCTTGCCGGTCGTCAGGATGACCACGGTGGGGAAGTTGCCGCGCAGGGTCAGGAGCGTGTGCAGTTTGATGGCGGCTTTGTGGCGGCGGAACTTGGCCCAGGGGAAGAGCGACAAACACAAGTCGATGGTGGTGGAGTCC
>CAZNOE010001126.1:0-2022 GCA_964574525.1 uncultured Bifidobacteriaceae bacterium | reverse complement strand
AGGTCATCGCGGCCTCGGAACGCGCCGCCAACCTGACGCGCCAGTTGCTCGCCTTTGGCCGCAAGCAAACCATGCAGTCCCAGCCGCTCGACTTGAACGAGGTCATCGGCAACCTGACGAAAATGCTCAACCGGGTCATCGGCGAGAACATCAACCTGCAATGCACCTGCGCCACCCGCCTGCCAACCGTTCAGGCCGACGTTGGCATGATGGAGCAAGTGCTCCTCAATCTCGTGGTCAATGCGCGTGACGCCATGCCTGACGGCGGGCGACTGCTCATCACAACTGAACACAAGAACGTGGATGAGGCTTACGCCCAAACCCATCCGGAGGCGCGCGCGGGCGAATTCATCTGCATGAGTGTGGGCGATACTGGGACCGGCATCTTGTCGGAAAACTTGCCACGGATCTTCGAACCCTTTTACACGACCAAGGAAGCCGGCAAAGGCACCGGCCTCGGTCTGGCCACCGTCTATGGCATTGTGAAACAGCACCAAGGCTGGATTGAGGTGTCCACTGAGCTTGGCGCGGGCACAACCTTCAAAACCTTCCTGCCGGCTCTCCCGCTGGCCGCCACGGAAGCGGCGGCCCCGCCGGCCGCACCGGTTTTGCGCGGGGGCACCGAGACGATTCTGCTGGTGGAAGACGACTCAGCGGTCCGCCTGGTGCCCCGGCGCATGCTGGAAGCCTTCGATTACCGGGTGCTCGAAGCGGCTACCGGCCGCGAGGCGCTGGTAGTATGGCGAAGCCGCGCCGTGGAAATTGACCTGCTGCTGACGGACATGGTCATGCCCGACGGCGTCACAGGCCGCGAACTGATGGAAGCGGCAATCGTGGACAGGCCGGCGCTGAAGGCCATTTTCATGAGCGGCTACAGCATGGACGCGGCCGGCAAAGGCACCGAGTTTATCCGGCGGACCAGGAGTTACTTCCTGCAAAAACCCTTTTCGTCCGCCATGCTCCTGCAAACTGTCCGGCAATGCCTGGATGAGAAATAGACGACGCTCCCGTGTCTGATTCGTCCACCATGATCGCGCGGGTCCAATTGGCCGCTTCCGTTTTTGCCACCCAGAAGGATTCGCAGATGTTGACCATCGGCGATCCGTTCATCCATTTGCCGCCCTCAAACGGGAAGGGCGCGTACTTCTGCCGATCGCGGTCGAACAGGTGGATGACATCGCCATCGGCAATTGGGAAACCCAGGTCTTCGTGCAATTGGCCGGGCTGCGGCAACAGCGAACTGCGCACCGAAAAGCCGGCGGGAATGGGCACCGAGAGATTTCCCTGCATTACGTCGCCCACGAAATTGAGCGATTTGTACTCGGAAGTCGGATTGAAGAAGATGCCGCCTTCGCCGGGCAGCAGTTTTTCAGTGGGGTTGATCCATTTGCCATATTTGACCGCATTGTCGCTCAAGCGGAACAGGCGCGTGTCGAACTTGTTGAACGTCGTGCCGTCCGGCCAGCCTTTGAAGAGTTCGGTGACCGCGTTGCTGGCCGCATCGAACGGATTGGCGATCATCGAGAAGCCGGGTGGCAAGGTCGTGGAGGCGTAACCAATGATGTTCGCGGAATGGACTTCATTGGCGACCACGCGGTAAAAGCGGTGGTTGTACTTCGAAGCTTCGGAATCAACGTATTCAATGCCCGGACCGCCCGCCACGTCCCCGGCAATGGTGACCCAGTGCTCCAAATCGGAAGACACCTGGATTTCGTAGGGCACACCCTTGGGCAAGGCTGTTTCAAATCGGAATGGACCGTACGGAAACCGCGTTCCCGAGCCAAGCGTAGGCGGCGCAAATCCATCTCTGCTTCCAGCCTTACCGCTGAAACTCTCGCGGATTCTTCCAAAAAATGAACCGAGCTTCATCGTCATCATCGCGGCTGTTTACGCCGCAATTTTTCCACTCATTCCAATCAGGGCATGTCCCATCCGGTTGCCCAGCCAGTAGGCCGGCAGATCGCCGCGTCCCTTGGCGTCAATGCTGTGTTTTGCTTCGAACTGATATTCGTCCTTCAAATG
>CAZNOE010001125.1:0-2032 GCA_964574525.1 uncultured Bifidobacteriaceae bacterium | reverse complement strand
GATGGCTATTCGTGGTTCAATGAGACTCCCAGGCGGGCACTGGAGCAGTATTCCCGCTGGAGCGAGTCGCACCCTCGCCGTTGAACGCGATGCGAGCCGTAGGAGTTCAAGCTTCAGCTTGAACTCGAGCGCCACTCTCGTTACGGTGAACGGCAAATGGATTCCCTCGCCTCCTTCCGCGGTCACATCGAATTCGCCCCTGCTTTCGCGCCGCGTCCGCGCGTCAGCCATGTGCTGTTCGACTTCGATGGGACGCTCTCGCTGATTCGTGAAGGCTGGGCTGGGGTCATGACGCCGATGTTCGTCGAGATGTTGCCGGTATTGCCGGGCGAAACGGATGAGGCCCGCCGCGAGATCTGTCACGAGGACATCATGCGGCTCAATGGCAAGCAAACGATCTATCAGATGATTCAGTTGGCCGAGCGGATCAAAGAACGGGGCGGCACTCCCCGCGATCCGCTCTGGTACAAACGCGAGTATCTGCGCCGGCTTAATGACCGCATCGGCTTGCGCCTCGACGGCTTGCGGCGCAGCATGCTTCGCGCGGACGACCTCCTTGTGTTTGGCGCGCGACCGCTTTTGGAAACGCTTCAACGTCGGGGTCTGAGGCTTTATCTTGCCAGCGGTACGGATGAAGAATTTGTAAAACAGGAGGCCCAACTGCTCGACGTCGCGCGCTATTTTGGCCAACATATTTATGGTGCGCTCGATGATTACCGGCAGTTCTCGAAGAAGATGGTCATCGAGCGCATCTTGCGCGAGAACCACATTCCCGGGGAACAACTGCTCTCGTTTGGCGACGGCTACGTGGAAATCCAAAACACAAAGGAAGTCGGCGGACTGGCGGTGGCCGTGGCCAGTGACGAAGCCCATAACGGCTCGGGCCGCTTCGACGAATGGAAACGTCAACGCCTGCTCGGAGTGGGCGCTGATATTGTCATACCAGACTTCCGCGATGGTGCAGCTCTTGTGGATTGCATCTTTGCGACGTGACTGGACGGCAGACCACGATTCACGGCCACCTTTTGCACGGCGAACCGCCTGCATAAGAAGCTGAATTGTGGCGGCGTTGGGAACGCAACTGAACGTCGCTGGCTGGGCAACTGACTCGTACTTTGCTTGGCGTGTCCCACCTGCCCGATTGGGCGACGCGCCGATGCAAAAACTTCAAATCAGGTCTTGAAGAAATCATTCGTCTCTGCTGGAATCGAAACCGTTCAGAAAGAAACTCCTTGTGAACCAAACCCGGGAATCTGGATTGCGAGTTTTGGCGGTCGCTGGCAAAGAAAACTGCTTGAAAGGGCGGACGCCAATTCCGCTAACACCCTGTCGGCAGAGGCGGTCACTTCTCAAATGGTTTGCACACGGCTGGTCCTATCTCCGGCAACTTCCTGAATCACTCATCGGTCGTGTCGCTTATTCAAAGATTTTCTGTCTGCTCGTCACTTTTGCGAGCGTCACGATAAGCGCTCAAAATCTTCCTGCGCCGAACCTGAGCACCCCGTTGAACGGAGCGACGAGCGTCTCGACGATCCCGTCATTCAGTTGGAGTGCGGTGCCTGGGGCCGATCTGGGCTACTGGCTTGCCGTCGCGACCAGCAGTGCAGTGCTGCCGACCAATCCGACGAACTCAACCTGCCCGAGCTGTGTAATTATGAAGATCGTTTCAAGCACATCGGACGCCTCAACGGCGCTCAATCCTGGAACCAAATACTACTGGAGAGTGCGAGGCAGAGGTCCAGGGGCAATCTACGGCAACTGGTCGAGCATTTTCAGCTTCACGACTGCACAGACGCCAACGATCAGCAGCATTTCACCGAACAGCGGCTCGACTGCCGGTGGCAACAAGGTCACGATCAATGGCACGTATTTGGAGTTTGCCTCGTCCGTCACCTTTGGGGGAACAGCGGCGACCATTGGCTACAACACAACCACGGGGAAATTAGAGCCGACCGTTCCTGCACACGCCGCCGGTGCCGTCAATGTGACGGTGACCACTCCGGGGGGCACCGCGACTTCAATAAACGGCTAC
>CAZNOE010001124.1:0-2035 GCA_964574525.1 uncultured Bifidobacteriaceae bacterium | reverse complement strand
GTGTTCTAAACATGAAATCCTTATTTCAACAGCAGTGCACCCTGACCCTCTCCCCCAGGAGAGGGAAATGCTCTCGTCTGGTTCACGTAGCTCACCGCGGATTCCGCAATCGCCGCGCGTGATATTCCAAGAAACCGGCGAACGATTCTCCTTCTCCTGGGGGAGAAGGCCGGGATGAGGGCGGACGCAAAACCATGGTGCATGTTTATTTCGCTCCTTTCACCAACAACGGAATCGAATGGAGCGACGTGCGCGCGGTGATGAAAAGAGTCTTGCCGTCTTCGCCACCGAAACACAAGTTCGCCGGTGTTTCCGGCACGAGGATTTTGCCGATCAACTTTCCGTCCGGCGCGAAGACATGCACACCGTCGCCTGCGCTGGAAAAGATCCGGCCTTGCGCATCGCAGCGAATTCCGTCCGGTCCACCCTTGTCAATCTGGGAAAAAACTCCGCCGCCTGTCAGCGTGCCATCCTTTTGCACGTCAAATGCGCGGATGTGCCGTGGCTTGCCGGAGTCCGCGACGTAGAGTTTCTTTTCATCCGGCGAGAAACATAGGCCATTCGGCATGTCGAAATCCTTCACGACGACCGTGGCTGTCTTCGTCTTGGGATCAAATCGGAAAACGTAGTTGCCATCTTGCTCCTTCGTCTGACCCCTCGGCAAACCATACGGTGGATCGGTGAACCAGATGGTGCCGTCGGATTTCACGACCACGTCGTTTGGCGAGTTGAACTTCTTGCCGTCGCATTGGTCAACCAGTGCGCTCACCGCGCCACCCTTTTCCTGGAGGCTCACGCGGCGTCCGCTGTGTTCGCAACTCACGAGCCTGCCCTGGCCATCCAGCGTGTTGCCATTGGCGTTCTGGCTCGGCTTGCGAAACGTGGCGAGGCCGTCCTTGGCCGTCCACTTCTTGAGTTCATCGGCAGGAATGTCACTGAAGACAAGATATCCGCCATCCTGCGCCAGCCACACCGGCCCTTCGGTGAATTTCAGATTCGTGGCGAGCTTCTCCACCTTTGCGTCGGGCGCGACGATCTTTTTGAATTCTGCTTCGTTGCGAATATCAAAGTCAGCGCCGATGGCGAGCCAGACTTGAATAAACAAAACCAGTGCGACAAACAGGAATGTCTTCATAAAAAACTAGCGAGATGTCCTCAGGGGGTTATTCATGGACGCGATGGTCTTAGCAGGAAGCCTCCAGCGCGTCACTGAAAATTTCTTTTCGAGTTTCCTGCCCCGCACATTGTAATGTTGCAACGATTCAACGACTCAACCAATCACGAACCCATGCCTCGCATCAGCGCCGGTTTGATCATGTATCGCGTCCGGGACGGACGGCTTGAAGTGTTGCTCGTCCATCCGGGAGGACCGTTCTTCGCGAAAAAAGACGATGGCGCGTGGAGCATTCCCAAAGGCGAACCCGGCGCGGATGAAAAATTGTTGAGCGCGGCACAACGCGAATTCGTAGAGGAAACCGGTTGCGAACCGTCGCCGCCGTTCATCGAATTGTCGCCCATCACGCAGAAAGGCGGAAAGGTTGTCCATGCGTGGGCCTTCGCCGGCGACTGTGACACGGCGCAGCTCCGCAGCAACGCGTTCACGCTCGAATGGCCGCCGCGTTCGGGACGCACGCAAGAGTTTGCTGAAGTTGACCGCGCGGAATGGTTCGTGATTTCCCAAGCGAGACAGAAAATCAAAGTCGCGCAGATCCCGCTGCTAGAGGAATTGAAACGAACGCTGGAGGCGAAGCCATGAACCGGACTTTTGACGCCATCATCGTCGGCCTCGGCGGCATGGGCAGCGCGGCGGCGTGCCATCTCGCCGCGCGCGGCCAACGCGTGCTCGGTCTCGATCAGTTCACACCGCCACACGACAAAGGGTCAAGCCACGGCCAGAGCCGCGTCATCCGCCAGGCATATTACGAAGACCCGGCTTACGTGCCACTGCTGCTGCGCGCTTACGAATTGTGGCGCGCACTTGAACACGATTCCGGCAAGGAACTGCTGACCATCACGGGCGGACTGATGCTCGGTT
>CAZNOE010001123.1:0-2037 GCA_964574525.1 uncultured Bifidobacteriaceae bacterium | reverse complement strand
AGGAAAACGATTTTCTCGCCATCAATCAGTTCCAGGTGCTCATCAAGGGCACGCCCTACAACAAACGCCCGGACGTGGTGTTGTTTGTCAACGGCCTGCCGCTGGTCGTGATTGAGTGCAAAAGCCCGGCGATCACCAATCCGATGGAAGCGGCAGTTGACCAGCTTCTACATTATTCCAACCAGCGGGAACTGGATCATGTCGAGCGGGAAGGCATCCCTGAGTTGTTCCATTTCAACGCGCTGGTTGTCGGCTCACACTTTTATCAGGCGTGCGCCAGTACGCTCGGCGACACCGGCGAGCATTTCGCCGAATGGAAGGATACCGGCCCAATCTGCGAGGCCGACGTGCTTCGGGAACTCGGCAAGGCGGGCGGCCCGCTGTCCAGCCAGGAAAAACTTGTCGCCGGCATGTTGCGCCCGGCGCACCTGCTCGACTTGATGCGCAATTTCACGGTCTGGGATACGGACGAAGGCCGGCTCGTCAAAAAGGTGGCGCGCTACCAACAGTTCCGCGCCGTCCACGCGACGGTGCATCAGCTTAAGACCGGCAAAACGAAAAAGGAAACCGGCGACACCGATGCGCGCGGTGGTGTGGTCTGGCACACGCAAGGTTCGGGCAAGAGCCTGACGATGGCGTTTCTCGCCAAGAAGCTGCGCACGCTGCCCGAGTTGCGCGCCTTTAAGGTGGTTGTCGTCAGTGACCGCACGTCGTTGGAGCGCCAGCTTCGCGGCACGATGCACCTTGCTGGGGAAAACATCCGCCCGTCCGATCAGGAGAAGAAACAAAACCTTTCGCAAATCGAAATTGTTCAGCGCATCCTCCGCGAAGAAGGGCCGGACTTGGTTTTCTGCATGATGCAGAAGAACCAGGCCATTGACCTCGAAACCGAAACGCTCACCGCCGAAGTAGCGGCCTATGTGCGGAAAGACCCGCCGCCGCTTGAAGCCGGGGGCGAAGGCAAGTCAGCGCTGCCGCCCGACGAACCGCGCGGCCCAACGACCCGCTTCCACAACAGCGACGCCGATCCCGCTCGCCGCGAACTCGACGCTGGCATCCAGCAGGTCACGCGCACGTTGCGCGCCACCATTCCCAAAGGCGATGGCAAAGTCGAAAAGCTCAATGAGTCCGAACGCATCATCCTGCTGATTGACGAGTGCCATCGGTCGCAGGCCGGCGAGTTTCACAGCTACATGATGGCCGCGCTGCCCAACGCCGTGAGAATCGGTTTCACCGGCACGCCCATCTTCCGTGAAGGCGACAAGAACACGCTCGGCATCTTCGGACGGTTCATTGACGTTTACGGCATGACGGCGTCGTGGCAGGACGGCGCCACCGTTGAGATCGTTTACGAAGGCCGCTCGGCGGATGGTCTGGTGGACCAGACCGAGAAGCTCGACGAGGCTTTCAATAATCGCTTCCGTCATTACACCGAAGCCGAACGTGCGATCATCCGGCAACGTTACGGCAACGAACCGGACATCTTGGAGGCCTGGGAACTGATCCAGGAAAAGGCGCGCGACATGATGCTTCATTACGCCGGGGAAATCTTACCGAATGGTTTCAAGGCGCAGGTCGTGGCCGTCTCGCGGAAAGCGGCCGTCCGCTACCACGAGAAACTCGTGAAGGCCAAGGATGATTTGCTCGCCGCGCTCAACGCCTTGCCACCGGAGAAACTCGCACTCGCGCCGGACGACTTGGCGAAAGAGCCGGAATGGACACAATACCTCGTCCGCGTCCACCAGAACCGGCAGCGGTTACAGGAACTCGAAATCGCCGCCGTCATCTCCGGTGAGCACAAAGACCCGCTCTCGTGGAAACAGTGGACAGATGAGACCGCGCGGGAGAAACACGAAGCCGACTTCAAAAAGCCGTTCGTTCACGAGAAACCGGAAAAGTGCAGTCCGCTCGGCATCCTCGTTGTGAAGAACATGCTCTTGACCGGCTTCGATGCGCCGGTCGAGCAGGTGCTTTATCTCGACCGGCAAATGGCCGACCACGAGTTGCTTCAAGCCATCACCCGTGTCAATCGCAAGA
>CAZNOE010001122.1:0-2037 GCA_964574525.1 uncultured Bifidobacteriaceae bacterium | reverse complement strand
CAACGAGTTCCCCCCTTGCCGACCGCGGCCTGAGCGATACACTGCTTCATGTTAGGCGGCGTGATGCACACTACCTACATTCGTGCACGGTGGACGTTGAACCGAAGAAAGGTCTTACTTCCATGCCAAGGGACATGAATGACAAGGAACCCAACGCGTTTTTTGCGTTCTGCAGCTGGTGCGAGAAAGTGATCTTGCCGATCTCGATCGCGTCCGGTGTTGCGGGCATAGTCGGCGGCTTTTACGTAGGCGGCGTGGGAGGCGCCATCGTAGGTGCTCCAGTAGGTTTCATTCTTGGCTTCGTGCTCGTCTATTCGCTTCCGGCAATTCTCGTTTGCAGTGTAGCGATTCTTGCGATAGTCCTCGGTATTGCGGTCATTGTGCTTGTCGCACTACTAATCTACTCCCTCTGGGGCGTAGGTAAGCCGTAACACTCTTTGAGTTCTGGCACCCAGGAAAGGTGTCAGTCAATGGTATTGACACATTCATGCCGGGCTGACTCCCCACCCGCGACGAATTTTGATGCCACGTCGCCAAGTCGCGGGGGCGCTAAGAAGTCCTCCAGTTTTCCCTGCGCCAAGTCGCTTCCTCGGTTCGTAAACCATTACGCGGGTTTCTGCCACGCGCTGAGTTCCTCGCGGACCTTTTCCACCGGCAAGCCCACCACGTTGCTGTAGGAACCGGAAATCTCCGCGACGATGCGCTCGCCGTGTTCCTGAATCGCGTAAGCCCCCGCCTTGTCCAGCGGGTTTACCAGCGCGAGGTATTCCTTGATTTGTCTGGCGGTAAGCGGGTGGAACTTCACGTCCGTCCACTCGGCGAAAACCCGCTGCCGATGTTCGCGCAGACGCAACAGACACACCCCCGTAATGACGGCGTGCGTGCGACCGGCCAGTTGCTTCAGCATGGTGAAAGCGTGTTCAAGATCGGCGGGTTTGCCGAACAACTTCGCGTCCTGATCCAGATAAACGAGCGTGTCCGCGGCCAGCACCAGAGCATCGGGAAATTTCTTCGCCACGGCGCGGGCCTTGCGATAGGCGTTGACCTGGGCCATCTCCCAGGCGGTCAATTGTTCATCATGGACTTCGCGCGCGTCTCCCGGCACGACTTGGAACTCCGGGGCCAGTTGCCGCAGGAGTTCCGAACGGCGCGGCGAGGCGGAGGCGAGAATGAGGAGAGGCAACTTCACACCATCGCCGGGATTCGCGCCCATGGGGACGGTTCTCATGCGAGGAAACTACCGCGTCCCGCAAGGTGTTTCAACCCGGAGCTTACACGAACTTTCCCGGATTCAGAATTCCCTTCGGGTCGAGTGCTTTCTTCACCACGCGATGCAGTTCACGCACTCCCTTGGAGACCGCCAGGGGCCACCAGCGTTGCTTCGCGATGCCGATGCCGTGTTCGCCGGTGATGGAGCCGCGCCACGCGAGCACCTGTCGGAACAACTCGTCCAACGCAGCATCGGAGCGCGATTTGGCTCCGGGTTTTTTGAAGTCCACCATGACGTTCGTGTGGATATTGCCGTCGCCGGCGTGACCGAAACAGGCGAGTTGGAGTCCGTGTTTTTTTTGCAATCGCGCCGCGAAGGCGAAGAGGTCTTCCAGCCGGCTGCGCGGCACGACGATGTCCTGGTTGAGCTTCGTCAGGCCGGTGTCGCGCAGGGCGTAGGAAAATTCGCGGCGAATCTTCCAGATGCCTTCGCATTGTTTGGCGCCGGCACCCAGTTCAACAAACAAGGGTCTTTGCGTTCGAAGGATTCGTTGCAGGGTGCGAACTTCCGAACGGACGGACCTTGGCTGTCCGTCCAGTTCGATAATGAGGTGCGCCCGGCAGCCGCGGAGGCGCTCGCTTCGGGTGCGTTGGTAGGCGGCGGCGAGAGTGAATGCATCGGCGAGTTCCAGCGCGGCGGGCAGAAATCCCGCGCCGAGAATCGCGTGCAACGCACGAACGGCAGCGCGCATTGATGCGAAGCCGGTCGCCAGGCAGGCACGATAGGGAGGCAGGGGCAGAAGTTTCAAAGTTGCTTCCGTCACCACG
>CAZNOE010001121.1:0-2051 GCA_964574525.1 uncultured Bifidobacteriaceae bacterium | reverse complement strand
AGGGCGTGCTCGATCAGCCGGCGGATTGCTTTCTCCAAATCGAATCCGTGCTCGGAAAAACGAAACTCCGGATTAAACCAGCCGTCCGGTCCAGTCGCCGCCGCGTGACCAGGAATTTGCAGATGCTCGAAATTCAGTTCCGCGCTCTCCTCGAACACGATGGCGCGTTCCAGCTCGTGCGTCAGGTCGCGCACGTTGCCCGGCCACGGCTACGCCCCCAACCGCCGCCGGCCCGCGGCGCTGATGGGTTTGGCCGGCAGGCGGTGCCGACGGCAAAGCTGCTCCACCAGCACCGTGGCGAGGTTCAAAATGTCATCGCCGCGCGAACGCAACGGCGGAATCGCAATCCGATACAGGTCGAGCCGGTGCTGGAGGTGGTTACTTGAGCGGACGGATCTCGCCGGTGACTTCGGTCACGACGGGATGTCCCTCCAAGGTGCGCGGAATCACGCGTTCCAAACCGGGATCTTTTCGTGCCAGCATGACCTTCAGGCACGGAGTTTGGTTGTCCTTCAGCAAACCTACGTAAACGCCGACCACGCCGGGGAGAGCCAGCAGTTCCCGGTCATGATCCGCGAGCACCGCGTTGATGTCGCGCGGAGGGTTGGGAGCGGCGCTTGGTTGATGCGAACTCACGCAACCTCCAAGAAAGAACAGAGCCGATGAAAGTGAAAGCACCCGTGCGCAATGCCGCGAACGGGTGCTGTGCAAAACATGGAGGATGCGGCGCAAATGGCCTTAGCCTCAGTTGCCCACCATTGTGGCCGTGCCCCCGAGTTTGCCGCCGACGAACTGGAGCACTGCGTTGATCGGATTGGCAATCGCACTGGTGCTGCTGCCGGCATAGAGCAAGCCGACGGCGCGCGGGTTGGTGGTCACGTTTTCCACCATCAGTGATCCGGAATCGCCCCCCTTCAGGAATTTGCTGTTTCGGTTCGAGGCCACGATCTGTCCGGTGAACGTCTTGGTGAAGGCCGTGCCGCCGGCGCATTCGTTGTCGTAGGTTACGCTGATGGTGGCGTTGAGGCCGGAGATGCTGCTGGAGGTGAGGCCGGAGGTTCGCCCGCTCTTTTTCACGCCCTGGCGCAGCGCCGCGCTCACGGTGTTTTTGGAAATCGTTCCGATTTCCAGAATCGCGCCATCGGGGCTGACCATGCCCGAGGACACTTGCGCCACAGAGACGTCCACGTTCGAATTAGGCAGCGAACTGAGCTTGACCAGCGAGCCGACGACCTGGGCGTTGGCAGAATTGCAGCCGACGTCGATCAAGCCGGGCTGGATGATCGGATCGCCGGTGTTGGCGACAATGTTGTTCCCGCCGGAAACAATATCCGATTCAAACACATGGTAGTTGCTCATGATGTATTGAGTGCCGTTGACCTGAACCAGCGAGCCAAGCGTGCCGCCACAGCAGTAGCCATTGGCGAGGTCATAGCTCCAGCCGCCGGACGTTCCCAACTGGATCGGCGGAGACTGTTTCGCAGTATGGGCGGCGTAAGCGCGGAACTTGTCGGTCAATTCCACTTCCACGCCGACACCGCGAAGCTGCGCGGGGAGAGCGCGAATGATTTCGTCCCGGGTGGGCGCGCCACGATCCACATAGATGACCAAGGCCGTCTGGCCGGCGTCGTCGAGGCCGACGGCCGTGCCGAGCACGCCCGGCAGCTTCATCATGTCCGGCGTCACGTCCTTCTGGACGGCGATGACGGCTTTGACGTTGGGATGGTCCGTGGTGAGCAGCCCGGCTGGAACATCGCCCGCCTGGGTGACAGATTGAGTTGCAAAGCAGGCCAAGATGGCGAGAACTGTGCGTGTGATTTTGCGGATCAAGGTTTGGATCTTCATAAACAATGGTATCGTGCTAAACTGTCTTTTTCTGTCCTAAACCGACCGGCACTTTACCGACCGGCTGGCCGAAAGTCTCTTTGCACTAGGCGTGCCATCACGCTCCATCGCGACAGAGTCGGTTCTCACCATGGGATTTACATAAAAGTTAGGCTCTTGGAGCGGGCTTCCGCATCATCCGATTCTGGGGGAATACTCCCAAAACC
>CAZNOE010001120.1:0-2055 GCA_964574525.1 uncultured Bifidobacteriaceae bacterium | reverse complement strand
GACTCCGCGTCATGATGCCCTGACCAATACACCGCTCGGGCAGGCCAGAGGCGCGAGCAGATGCTCGTGGTCTTCCACGCCGCCGACGAGGAGGGGCGGGCAATCGAGTTGTTTGGAGACGCCGCCGAGATACGAGTGGAGCGCGTCGCGCGTGGGTTTGTCGCGCAGGAGCGGCCGGCAGTCTTTGGTGGAGAAGACCAGATGAATATGAACGGCTGAAAGGGACTATGCCGGCAACAACCTTTGGTTGCATATGCAACCAAAGGTTGTTGCGCTTTCATGGTCATCAAGCCACGCTCCCGCCATGCAACCCAAGACCGAGGAATTCCTCAACCTCCTGCTTTGGTCCGCCGATCTGCTCGCGCGCCCGACCTTTCGCAACCTCACCGACTCCTACGAAAGCTGGGCCTATCGCAACGGCCTCCTGCGCCAGGTCACCACCTTGGAGCGACAACAACTTCTGGAACGCGACGCCAACGCCTCGGATGACCGGCTCTATCGGCTGTCCGCGCAGGGACGGCTGCACGTCCTGGGCGGGCGCGACCCGGAGGAACGCTGGGCACGGCCTTGGGACGGTCAATGGCGGCTGGTGCTCTTTGACGTGCCCACGGGACAAAATTCTCAGCGCGAACGGCTGCGCCGCTACCTGCGCGACAAAGGCTTCGGTTACGTGCAAAACAGCGTGTGGATCACGCCCGATCCGCTGACGGAGGAACGGCAGATTCTCGGCGGCGGGAAGATCAATGTGGAATCGCTCCTCCTGCTGGAGGCGCGGCCGTGCGCGGGAGAATCGGACGCGGAAATCGTCGCGGGCGCGTGGGACTTCGAGCGCATCAACCGCCGCTATGCCCGGCATCTGAAAATCCTCGGCGAGCGACCGGGCGGCGCGCTGCGGAACGACGCGGCGGCGAAGGCGTTGCTGCGCTGGGCGGCGGCGGAGCGCGAGGCCTGGCTGGAGGCGGTGACGAACGATCCGCTGCTACCGGGCAGGATTCTGCCGTCCGATTACGTGGGGCAACAGGCGTGGCGGCGGCGGGTGGAAGTGCTCCGGGACGCCTGGCGCCAATTACGCACGTTCAATCGCAAATGAAACAAGACAACCTTTTGTTGCATATGCAACAAAAGGTTGTCCGAAAGCTTGAGCAGCCGACGCGAGTATTTGTCTTCCATGGATTGCACTTCGATGAACTCATGTCGTCAGGAAGCCATGACCTCATCGCCCACAACTCACGGCGAGTTCGTCCACGTCACGCCTGTTTGCAGCGGGGCGGGGGAATCCGGCGCAGCGAAGTTCGCCGTGTTCGTGCCGCGGCCCTCGTGGAAGGGAAACCACGCGACCAAGCCGTTGGTGAAGCCGGGCGACGGACAGGTCAGGCGCCGGTTGGCTTGAATCTCCTCGGCGCTGCGGGCGATGTTCCAGAGGCGGAGGTCATCCATCTGTCCGCCAAAGTTGCGGTCCGCGTTAAGGTTGTTCGCGCCGATCCATACCGGCTCGGAGTTCGTGCCGAGCGTGCCGGTCACGGCCACCTGCGCGTCGAGCATGCCGTCCACGTAAAGGAACTTGTTCGTGCGGTCGTACACGGCGGCCAGGTGATGCCATCGTCCATGTCGGCGTTGCTCAAGAGGCCCACGTCGCTCAAACCGGTCGTGGCGAAGGCGACTTTGCGCGTGGTGGTGGAGCGTTGCAATCGCCACGCGTTGTCGCTCGCCTCCGGATAGCTCACCGGGGCGATGCTCGAGTAGGTGAGCGTGTCTGCGACGTTGGGATCGGCGGCGTCAACGTCGGCGTGCTAAAGTTCGACACCACCGCGAAGCCGTTCGTGCCGTCGAAGTTCAGCGCGTATCGCGGCACGGCGCCGACCAAGCTCGCGGACAATTCGGAATGGCTCATCGCCGATTTTGCATTCAACATCGTTGAGTTTGTCGATGATGCGTTGCCGGTCCATACGTGCAGAGTTTAGAATTTGCTTCCAGAGTTACCGAAAAGTTTTTCCACCTTTGCCTTCACCGCTGCGTCCATCTTAATTAGCGGCGGCCAGGGGCGTTTGAAGCCTT
>CAZNOE010001119.1:0-2056 GCA_964574525.1 uncultured Bifidobacteriaceae bacterium | reverse complement strand
GCCTTTTCCTCGCGCTCGTCGCGTCCGCGCAGACGGAAGACCAACTTGAGCCGCTGCCGAACATTGACTTCAACATCCTCGCCGGCAACTCGCTCATCGGCCTGCTCCACGTTGACCCGAAGAAATTCGACGGCGGAAACGGAGCGCCGGCCTCCGGTCCGGCAGGCGAGCAAGGTCGGATAACGCTTCAGCACGCCAGCGACCTCGGCTTTGCCGTCGAATCCAAAACCGCGCCGACGAAACAGGAGAAAACCTCCGCCTTTATCGCGCAACAGAATGCCGCCCGCTTCGCCGCGATTCTGGAGGACAAGAACAAATCCATCGAACTCTACCGCAAGCACGCTTTCCAGCCGGGCGAGAAAGACGGACTCGATCAAGAAGAGCGGATATTCCGGCTGCGGGAGCACATCGAAAAAGTTCGCGAGCAATCTTATGTTCGCCTGAATCAAATGCTCCTCGATGAGTTCAACGCTCTGGGCATCAAATTTGAGGAAGCAACTTGGGATGGCGGAAAGGGCATTGAAGGCAAACCCATCAAGCGCCAACTCAAACTCACCGACATTGCCGATCTCCACCCGTTTCACTGGGGCTACGAGTTTGACAAAGTCATGGCTGCCGGCGGCTTTGATGGCCTCGTCACGAATCCACCGTGGGAAACTTTTCAGGCGGATGCCAAAGAGTTCTTTTCGGAATACAGCGACTTGGTGACGAAGAAGAAAATGGACATCAAAGATTTCCAGCGAGAACTCAAACGACTGCTCCGCGAACCGGAGATCATGGAAGCGTGGCTCGAATACCACAGCCGGTTCAATCATCAACGGAATTATTTTCGCTTCGCTCCGCAGTATCAGAACCAAGTGCCCGTGATTGACGGGAAACGCCACGGCAAGGACGTTAATCTTTTCAAATTGTTCATCGAGCAATCTGTCCACTTGCTCCGGCCTAACGGTCAGTGCGGGATTGTCACTCCCAGCGGCATATACACAGACCTGGGTGCAAAGAGCCTGCGGGAAATGCTGTTTGGCCAGACACAGATCAACGGACTGTTCTGTTTTGAGAACCGTCAGGAAATCTTCGAGAACGTGGATTGCCGTTTCAAATTTGTCGTCATCACGTTTCAAAAAGGAGGCCAAACGAAGGAGTTCCCCGCCGCGTTCATGCGTCACGACGTTGCCGAGCTAAGCAGATTTCCACAGGAAGGCGCAGTGAACATGAAGGTTGAACTTGTCCGGCGGCTTTCGCCCGACTCGCTCTCGGTCATGGAGTTCAAAACTGAAACCGATATTCACATTGCGGAGAAGATGCTCGCGCACCCTCTTTTGGGTGACGAGTCCGACGGTGGCTGGCGGTTGGAGTTGCACCGCGAATTCAACATGACCGACGATGCGCCGCTGTTCCAAGAGACAGAAAAGGAAAACTCAATTCCGCTCTTTGAAGGAAAGATGATCTGGCATTTCAGCCACACACTCTCCGAGCCGAGATTTTGGGTTGATGCGAAGAAAGGCAGGAAAGCGTTGCTTGGTCGTCAACCGGACGCCGGACAAAAATTAGGCTACCAAGAATATCGTCTGGCTTATCGCTCGGTGGCGTCGAACACGAACGAGCGCAGCATGATTGCCACGGTCATCCCGCCATGCTTCACCGGAAACTCTCTTAACATTTGCGAGAGCCTTGACCCACAAACAAATTTGTTCTGCGTGGCCGTGTTGGATTCGTTCGCGATTGATTGGCTTCTTCGCCAGAAGGTGACGACCAACATCAACATGTTTTTCGTTTATCAGCTTCCCATTCCACGCCTGACGTTGGTGGACGCGACGTTTGGGCCAATCGTGAAGCGGGCGGCGCAGTTGATCTGCACGACGCCGGAGTTTGACGCTCTCGCCAAAGAAGTCGGCTTGGGCAGCCACAAGTCCGGCGTCACCGCCCCCGCCGCCCGCGCGCAGTTGCGCGCCGAACTGGACGGCCTGATCGCCCATCTCTACGCCCTGACCGAATCCGAATTCGCCCACATCCTCACCACCTTCCCCCTCGTCGCCCAACCCGTGAAAGACGCCGC
>CAZNOE010001118.1:0-2060 GCA_964574525.1 uncultured Bifidobacteriaceae bacterium | reverse complement strand
CGCCGAAGTGGCTGCCGAAATCATTCGTGCCCGCGTTGCGCGCCTACAGCGAGAGCGCGAAGCCGGTGAGCACCAACGCTCCTCCGGCGCCGGTCGTTATCATTCCTGCCGCAACAAATGCGCCCGTGGCCGCACCGTCACCACCTCCATTGGGGGATTCCCCCTCCTTCAAGTCGGTGGCCGATTATGCCACGAAGCTGCTCCCTAAGTTCGGTCAATGGCTCGCGCAGGTGATGGGCTTTGTTGGCTCGGTGTTCGGTGTCATTGCCGGGCTGGCATTGATTCCGATTTACGCGTTCTATTTTCTACTGGAGAAACACGGAATAGCGGCGCGCTGGCGGGATTACCTGCCGGTGCAGGACTCGAAGTTCAAAGACGAACTGGCATTCGTCATCAACTCGATCAACGAATATCTTGTCGTGTTTTTCCGCGGCCAGGTGCTGGTGGCCATTTGCGACGGCATCCTCTACACCATCGGCTTCCTCATTATCGGCCTGCCCTACGCCGTGCTCATCGGCGTGATGGCGACGTTCCTGACCATCATCCCGTTCCTCGGCGCGATCACGACGTGCGTGGTGGCGCTGGTCATCGCGCTGGTGTCATCCGGCAACTGGCATCAGCCGGCGCTGGTGCTGGTGGTGTTCGCCGTCGTGCAAACGCTGGAAGGCTTTGTCATCCAGCCGAAGATCATCGGCGACCGCGTGGGCCTGCATCCGCTCACCATCATCATCGCGCTGATGGTCGGCACGACGTTGCTGGGCGGCATCCTCGGCGGCATCCTGGCAATCCCGCTGACAGCGGCGCTGCGGGTGATCATGTTCCGCTACGTGTGGAAAAAGCGCGGAGCCTGAATTATGCAGTCTTTCCTCACCGCCCAATCAGCACTTCTACCGATACTATGCCGATTCTGGACAATAGCTTACATTCAGAATAATGTCGCATCCATGAACCGAGATAGGCTGCAAAGTTTGCAGCTAAGTTAGGCCGCCAATAGATTTCGTCCCTCGGGGACGAGTCGAGAAAACAACAAACAACAAAACAGAAAGGAAAAACATCATGGCAAAATTCATGTGTACTCACACCATTCCACCGGGGGCGTTCTCTGCCGACCAGATCCGACAATTTGCGGAGGCGGCGCAGCACGACCCGACCGTCAAAGGTTATCGCAGCTTTGCCAACCTGGCCGAAGGTAAAGCGGTCTGCATCATGGAAGCTGCCGGCAAGGATGCCGTCGAGGCTTGGTTTAAGAAGATGGGTATGCCTTTTGACAGCATCACGAAAGTGGAGCTCGAAGGTGACCGTGGCAGCATCCAGTCGGCCTAACAAAATCGGTCGAGCGAACCGCCGCCCCGCCTTTCCGCTCAATGTCGGGCGGAGGTTCGAGAGTGCCTCGTGCGCTCCACCGTCCCTGTCGGCGGCGGTCGCTCACCTCTGTCGTTGACCGCTTCACCCGCATGGCAAAAATTCTTGCACCGTTTCCCTGGATTCGCGGCAGCGTTGCGTTGCTGGTGACGCTGTTTGTTCTCGTCATCGCGCTGCCCCGCGCCGGAAAGGTGGTCACTGACCACACTACATCACCGCCGACGACACACGTTGAGGGGCGAGGCGCTCCAGAGCATCATCATGGTTGTTGTCTCTCTTCCATTGTTGGCCAAGGTTGAGGCCGGCAAAGGCGAATTCCTAACGCTGAGGCAACTCAAAAAGCGATTGAGAACCGGACGCAGCGCGTAGGACAGGCGTCGCGCCTGTCTCCATATTCAGGAATCTCACTCGCGCTTCAGTGACGCTTTGGGATCGCAACGAATCTTCTTGGCAAGCGACTTTCTCCAAGGTTTGAGACAGGCGCGACGCCTGTCCTACGATTGCATCGTCTCACCGCTTCACGGGCAATTCCCGCACGTCCACCGCCTCCATCCCCGCAGCGCGGATGGCTTGCAGGCCCAGATCGGTGTCTTCGTAAGCGCGGCAGAATTGCGGCGGCACGCCAATGCGGCGGGCCGCTTCGAGGAAAATGTCGGGCGCGGGCTTCTGGTTCTTCACCATCTCATTGGTAACGACCG
>CAZNOE010001117.1:0-2061 GCA_964574525.1 uncultured Bifidobacteriaceae bacterium | reverse complement strand
CTGGGCACGCGCTGCGAACGAATCTGAAAGCCGCTATTGATGAAGCCCTCCTTGCCCGTGAGTTTGATCTTCAGGCGCACGATGAAGTTCGTGAAGTCGCGCGTGCTCGCGAGAAACTCATTCTGCTTGACCGTCTCGGTCAGCGAACCGCCCGTGAGCGCGCCCTCTTCCACGCGCCAGAAGTTTTCCAACCCCTCCCAATCATTCAGAGAGCGGCCATCAAAAAGCGGCTTTGTTTTTCCGGAAGGTGCCGGGACTTCATCGCTGTGCAACGGCAGCCCGGCCAGCGCCAGAAACAGAATGACGGCGAAAATTATTTTTGTGAGCGGCATTGATTTTCGTCGGCGCCCGCGTCCGCGGTCATTTCAATGTTTTGATGTACAGCACCAACGCCTCAATCTGCGCATCGGTGAGCACACCGGCATAGCTGGGCATTCCGGTATCGTTCTTCTCAAAACCTAGAACCACCTTGGCCGTTGGCTCAAGGATTGATTCACGCAGATACGCTTCATCCGCCACGGCTGGCTCGCCGTCTTTGAACTCTCGCTGCGAGGCGAACAACCCTTTCCAGGTCGGCCCAACCTTCGGACCGGTGACGCCGTCGGTTGAGTGGCAGGCCGTGCAGCCCACCAAAGCCGACAGCTTTCGACCTTCCTCCACCGTCACTGGTGTGGCCGGCGCCTGGCTGGTTCTCGGCGTCAAGTCAATCGTCACTGGCTTGAATCCCTCTGAGGTCGGCGCGAACCTCATTAGTTCGTACGGCGTGAAGTAGGAGTTCTGTTCGAAGCTCGCGCCGTCGCGGGTAGCCAGTGCCCACCCGATGCGCATCTGCATTGCCGGTTTCATGTCGGGGATGCCGATGAAAACGCTTTTGTTGTCCCGGGATAAGTAGGCGCTGCTCGGCGTCATCCATTCCTGGCCAGTGCTGCCATCCAATTTGAAATGCGGCGAGCCGTAACTCGCGGTGCGCCGATAATTCCAGCGCTCGACGGAAAAGTTCGCCGGGTCGGTCGCCTTCTTCGCGTCGAGCGCCACGTCGAAGCGCAGCAGGATGCCTTTGTCCATCGGCACGATCTCGCGTGGCAGTGTGCTGGGCGCGCCCGTGTAACGCACGCGCGCCAGGCCGCTGGTGCGTTTCGCCGTAGTGCCCCAGATTTGAAAACCCGTCACGTAAAGTTGACCGTCCACAGGATTCACCGCGCCGCTCAACGGGGCGAAATCGAGATCGCGCGTCAGGCTGACGACGGCGGCCTGCATCCGGGCGGCGCGCGTGTTCAACCGCACCAGAAAGATTTCGGGCCGATTGTAGCCGAGGTGAATCAACGCGTCGTTCAGCGGCCCCATGCGCGCATCGTTCAGCCACACTTGCGTGGCTCCCGAGGCATTGATCGGATGCGGAATCCAGGTCAGTGGGTCAGCAATCGGCGCCGGATATTTTTCCTTCGGCTGCAATCCCGTCAAAAAACCGTAATACTGGTGATCGCGGATGAGGTGCACCGGCGTAGCCGGCACATAATTTCCCTGTTGGTCGCTGGCCGTCACCATCCCGGTTTTCGGATGCACGCCGATGAATGGCTGCCGCAATCCCCAGCCAAGAACCGTGACCGCCTTTCCGTCCGGCGAGACACGCAGCACCATGCCGTTGTGCTTGCCGAGAGTTGAGCCTTGTTGTCCGCCTTTGGCGATGATGAATGAGTCGTCCGGCGCCAGCTTCATTGAGGTTGCAAATTCCCGCGTCTCGGCTGTCTGGGCGAAGACGTTCGAGAACAACTCGTGAACATCGGCCTCGACGTTGCCGTCGATGTCGCGCAGCCGCCAGATGCCGTTGCGATCAAACACAAAAATCCTGCCGTCTCGAATGCACAAGCTCAATGGCTCGTGCAGGCCGGACGCGAAGCGCTTCCAGAGGACTTCGCCGAGATCACCTTTCAAGCCAGTGATGACCCACACATCACCATCGAACGTGACCGCTGCGGCGCGACCGTCTCGAAAAAATGCGATATCCGCCAACCGCACGTTTCGCTTGTTCGGATTCTCAGTCGGCAACGGAATGTCATCCAG
>CAZNOE010001116.1:0-2062 GCA_964574525.1 uncultured Bifidobacteriaceae bacterium | reverse complement strand
CCTCGTCATTTGACAACGCGCCATCAATGCGCTCCTGCAGCGTTCGCTTTTCCGCGGCCAGCGCGTTGGCCCGCTCCGTTTGCGCGGCGAGTTCGCGATTGGCCTCGGCCAGCGCTTTCTTCGCTTCGTCGAGAGCTTTCGCCGATGGGCCCGGAGCGGACTTGATTTGGTCTGGTGACGAACTGGCCTTGAGCAAATCGTTCTCCTTCATCAGCGACTGGATTTTTTCCTGCGCTTTGGCCAACTCGCGTGGGTCAACCGCCGCGGGTTGCGTGGCGAGAGCTTCCTTGAGTTTGGCTTCCAGGACGGCCTTGTCCGCTTGCAACAGTTGCACTTGGTTCTGCAACGCTGCCAACTGACGTTCAAGTTCTGTAGCAGGAGGTTTCCCGGTGGCAGGAGTTATTACTGCCGGCCTGCCAGGGAGGGCTGGCATGTTGGTTATCGGCGCCGCTGTGGCTGCCGGAGCTTTTGCGTTGATAGCTTCGATTTTGCCGTTCAGGTATTTGAGGCGGAAACTGACGACCTTGACGTGCCAGTCGGGAAACGTCTTCTGAAACTTCTGCAAAGCCGACTGGGCTTCCAAAAACTTCGGAAGCGCCTGCGCAGGCTGGTCCAAATTACCCAGCGCATCCGCTTCCTGAATCAGATTGTAGATGCGGACGTATTGGTCATCGGGGCTTTGCGCGCGCGCCGGCAAAACGACAGCGGCCAGCACCAGACCCACGAGTGCGAACAGACGTTTCATAGCAGCATGGTAGCCACGGCGCCGGCGGTTTGGCAACGATAAGGTCCAACCAAGACGACTACCGGTTTTCAATTTGAATCCGGCGGGTCGTTCGTAAAAATCACGCTGCCTTGATGGATTAAACGAAAAGTGCATGGCGCACATTCTTGAATTGCCTACTCCGAGCGCGGCAACACTTGCCGCTTGGGGGACAAGCGCAGGAAATTGACAGCAGGCAGTAATTTTGATAGCGTCCGGCCTGACGCGATAAGTGAATGGTATGAGTTCGGTCCTAAATCATCACGTGCTCGTGCTTAACCGTCTGTGGCAGGCCGTTAATGTCTGCACGGCGCGACGTGCGCTCACGTTGCTTTTTCAAGGCCATGCCCAGGCCGTATTGGACGCGGCGGATGGCTCGTTCCAGACGTACAGCTTTAAGGAGTGGCACGACTTCTCGCAACAGTCGCCCCACCCGGAATCCATCCACACGATCTCCTTCCGCATTCGCGTGCCGCGGGTCATCCTGTTGCTGGTCTATGACCGTTTGCCCAAGAAGGAAGTCAAGTTCACACGTCATAACATCTTCGAGCGCGACAAGAACACCTGCCAGTTTTGCGGCAAGACTTGTGACCGGAAAGACCTGAACCTGGACCATGTGATACCGCGCGATCGCGGCGGCCCGACGACGTGGGAGAACATTGTCTGCTCGTGCATTGACTGTAACACGCGGAAGGCGAATCGGACTCCGCAGGAAGCGGGCATGCACTTGATTCGCAAGCCCAAGCGGCCCAAGTGGCGTCCGTTCGTGCAGATCAACTTCAGTCTTTACCAGCACGATAGCTGGAAACATTTCATTGATCTGGCTTACTGGAACGTCGAGTTGGGTGAGGACGCGAGTTGACCGGAAATGAATAGCGGCGGTGCGTCGTCCGTGGTCCGCTGCTTAATCTTTGGCGGCAGTTTTCGCGGCAGCCATCATTTCCCAGAACTTGGGGTTTTGCTGCAATGCTTCATCCTCCTCGACTTTCAAGCCTGAGCGGAAAAAGAAATCCTTGAGCGTGTGCCGGCTGAGAATCCGATGCACGAGCAGGCCGAGTTCGTGGCGCTCGAAGTAAACACGATAATCACCCACCCGGAAACGATGCAGTGTGCGCCCACCGCGCTCCAGTTTCCCGAACTCATCCAGTTCCGTGCTGATCACCTGCTGGGGCAGGCCGCGGAACTCGCCGAGGATTTGCAACTGCAGTTCCTTGGGCATCCGCGCCAGTTCGGCGGCGCTCGTAGGCGTAAAGATTATTTGAAACGGAGTCATGCTTGGTTATGGCTGATAGCTGTCGG
>CAZNOE010001115.1:1683-2064 GCA_964574525.1 uncultured Bifidobacteriaceae bacterium | reverse complement strand
CAACGCCGTCAGTCATCATGGTGAGACAGAACGGGCAACCAACCGCCACCGTCTTGGCACCGGTATCCAAAGCCTCTTTGGCGCGCACGGTCGAAACGCGCTTCTTGGGATCTTCCTCCATCCACATACGCCCACCGCCCGCACCGCAGCAGAAAGTTTTTTCACGGTTGCGCGGCATTTCGCGAATGAGGTTGTCGGCTGGGTCGCCGCTCCCAGCCGCTGCGTTCAAAACATCTCGCGGCGACTTGTGGATGCCGTTTACGCGCGCCAGATAACACGGGTCGTGATACGTCAGCACTCCGGCGGTGGATGTGCCGCCTTCCACCTTGAGCCGTCCTCCGGCCAGCAACTGCTCCAGAAATTGCGTGTGATGGATCACTT
>CAZNOE010001115.1:0-1673 GCA_964574525.1 uncultured Bifidobacteriaceae bacterium | reverse complement strand
GCGAATTCAGGCAGTGCGGGCAGTGAGTCACGATCTTGCGGACGTTGTATTTTGCCAGCGTGGAGATGTTCGCCTGGGCTAGTTCCTGAAAGAGGAATTCGTCTCCCAACCGTCGGGCGGACTCACCCGTGCATTTTTCTTCGCGGCCCAGGATGGCGAAATTCACGTTGGCATGTTTCAGCAACTTCACGACGGCGCGCGCCACGCGCTGTGCTCGGCGGTCATACGATCCGGCGCAGCCGATCCAGTAAAGCAGTTCGAAGTCCGGGTTTTCCTTCACCGTCGGCGCGCCGATGCCTTCAGACCAACTGGCGCGCTCGGCGGCGGGCAAGCCCCACGGGTTGCCGCTCGATTGCATGCGGCGTAGCGCCGTCGCCGCGGTGCCGCTCAGCGCGCCTTCGCCGACGCGATTGCGCCGTAAGTCGGTAATCAGCGTCAAGGGATCAATGCGCACTGGGCAAACGCCCACACACGCGCTGCACGCGGTGCAGGACCAGAGGGTTTCTGCCTGGATTGTTTCGTCGTGCAGGGCGCGCAGTGACGCCGGCGAAGAGGCGGTCGGCCCTTCCGTGAGGCGTGAGGCGTGAGGTGTGAGGTTCAATGACATCAACTCTTTAAGATCTTGCACCACTTTTTTTGGCGAGAGCGGCTTCTCCGTGGCGAAGGCGGGGCACGCTTCCTCACAGCGACCGCATTCCATGCAGGCGTCGAGGCTGAGCAACTGTTGTTGATTGAAATGCTCGACGGCGCTGACACCAATGCGCTCCGTCTTTTCCACTTCCTCCATGCTCACCGCAACCATCCTGCCCAGTTCCGGCTGGGCGAAGAAAAGATTGAGCGGCCCGGCGATGATGTGCAGCAGGCGCGTGTAAGGAATCGAAGCGATGAAGCCAAACACCAGCAGGCCGTGAACCCACCAGATGATCTGATGCGACGAGCGCGCGCTGCCTTCCGTCATGTCCGCGAACCAATGCGAAATCCACAGCCCAACCGGGGAACAATGCGCCGCGATGCCAGCGGGCTGCTGCCAGACGATGCGCAATCCTTCGACGAGATAGCCGCTGATGCCGATGGCCAGGAACGAGATGATCACATACCAATCCGTCGCCCGATGGCCGACGCTGGCGGGCCGGCGCGTCCGCCGCCAGAAAAACAAAACGCAGCCCGCCAGGAACAGCACGCCAAACACGTCGAGCGTGAATTCGTAAATGACGTAATAGGTCCCGCGATGAAATTTCAGAGCCTCGGAAATCCCCGAGCTGATGTGGTCAATCTCCAACAGCGTGGTGCCGAGGAACAGCACCATGAAGCCGGCGAACAACGCGAGGTGCGCCCAACTCGGCAAGCCACGGCCCCGCACGCGCCTTTGGCCGAGTCCGTCGGTGAGCAAACGCCGCAGGCCTGGTTTCAGTCTGCGGCAAATCTGCTGGAAGTTTCCGGTGACGAGTGCGCGCACGCCGATGGGAACGCCTTGCCGCCACAGCTTGAACCGCCGCCATAACCCGTACGCGAACACGGCCAGCGTTGCGACCGTCAGGCAGTAAAAGAGAACCACCGACGCGTGCGGGATATTGCCAAACGTTTCGCGGGTGGGCGTCATTCGCGGCGAATCACTGCTTCAATTTCTCGATCAACTCCGGCACGACCTGGTAAGCATCTCCAACCAGGCCGAA
>CAZNOE010001114.1:0-2070 GCA_964574525.1 uncultured Bifidobacteriaceae bacterium | reverse complement strand
AGCGGCTCGCGCACTGCGAAGAACATTCGCCCGACGATCAACAGCTACATGTTCGGCAATGCACGCGCCATCGCCGCCATCGCGCGTCTCCCGAACAAAGAGAAGCTCGCGAAGGAGTTCGACGCCAAAGCCAGTGAATCAAGAAGGCTCGTCCTGGAAAATCTTTGGGACGGCGATGCCACGTTTTTCAAAGTGCGGATGGAGAAGGGCGGATTGTCCGACTCGCGCGAGGAAATCGGTTTCATTCCATGGATGTTCAGCGTGCCCGACTCCGGCAAAGGCTATGAAGCCGCATGGTCACAATTCAAGGACCCACAAGGCTTCCGCGCACCTTTCGGCATTACCACCGCCGAAAGGCGGCACCGTCAGTTCCGCTCTCACGGCGTTGGCACGTGCGAATGGGATGGCGCCGTCTGGCCCTTCGCCACTTCGCAGACACTCAATAGCCTTGCGAACCTGCTACGCGACCAACGCGTAGGACAGGCGTCGCGCCTGTCTCTAACTTCAAAAGATTACTTCTCCACTTTCCTCACCTATGTCCACAGCCAGCACGCCGAGGGCAAGCCCTACATCGGCGAATACCTTGATGAAGTCACGGGCGATTGGATCGACGGCAAGAACGGCCGTAGCCGTTACTACAACCACTCGACCTTCGCCGATTTGCTCATCACCGGTGTCATTGGCTTGCGTCCGCGCGCGGATGATGTGGTGGAAGTGTTCCCGCTGCTGCCCGAGGGCACATGGGACTGGTTCTGCCTCGAGGGCGTGAAGTATCATGGCCGCATGCTCACCGTGATTTGGGATAAAGACGGCTCGCGCTACCATCGCGGCACGGGTCTGATGATCTTCGCGGATGGAAAACAAATCGCGCAAGCCGTCAAACTCGAGCGCATCACTGGGAAACTACCATGAACTCCGCGAACCTGGTCGTCCTGTCCGTCCTTTTCGTCTCACTCTCCCTTCACGCCGCTCCGCAACAATCAGCCGTCATCTCCCTTGGCAAAGATGGCCACGTCACCTACGACACCGACAAACACGGTAATCGCGTGCCCGATTTTTCCCACTGTGGCTACGCCGGCGGCGACCGCCCGATTCCCAATGCACCCGTTCGCGTCGTCGTCAAATCCAAGCCCGGAGACAGCAGTGCACGCATCCAACAAGCAATTGATTACGTCGCCAGCCTGCCGCTCGACGCGAATGGTTTTCGCGGCGCGGTGCTGCTTCTGAAAGGCAGACATGAGGTTCGCGGCGGTCTGCTCATTACCAACTCGGGCGTCGTCCTGCGCGGGCAAGGCATGGGCGAGGACGGCACACAACTCGTCGCCGCCGGGTTGGATCGGCGCACGTTGATCCGCGTCGCCGGGCGTGACGATCGAGCCACGCGAACGAATTCATCCTGGCAGATTGCGGAATATTACGTTCCCGTTGGCGCAGCCAGCTTTCGTGTTAAGGACGCCCGTGGGCTGAAACGCGGCAACACGATTCGCCTTATCCGTACCAGCACGCAGGAATGGATCGAGCGTCTTGGCGCAACTGAGTTTGGCGGCGGAATCGGCGGCGGTTGGAAACCCGGAACGCGCGACATCATCTGGGATCGCGTCATCAAGTCCATCGAAGGCAACCTTGTTGCCTTGGACGCACCAATCACAACCGCGATTGAGAATGAGTTCGGTGGCGGTCGCATCGAGGATTATTCGTGGCCGGCGCGGATCAATAACGTTGGCGTGGAAAACCTCCGGATCGCATCCACTTTCGATGCCAGCAATCCCAAGGACGAAAATCATTCTTGGTGTGCCATTACTATGGAAAACGCCGCCGATGCTTGGGTGCGCCAGGTCGCATTCAGACACTTCGCAGGTTCAGCCGTGGCGATTTACGAGAGCTGCAAGCGCCTCACGGTGCAGGATTGCCTCTCGCTCTCGCCCGTTTCCGAGATTGGCGGATACCGGCGTCACACTTTTTTCACGATGGGTCAACAGACGCTGTTCCTCCGCTGTTACGCCGAGCATGGCCGGCACGATTTCTCCGTCGGCCACTGCGCCGCCGGGCCAAACGCCTTCGTCCAATGCG
>CAZNOE010001113.1:0-2073 GCA_964574525.1 uncultured Bifidobacteriaceae bacterium | reverse complement strand
GGAGCGAAAAGAAACTGCGAACGGAATCTTGACGTTGCGCCCGATTCGTTTATCAAGACTCCGTCGGGCAGATTCTCAGGGCAACAAAACTGGTTTCACAACTGAACAAGTCCTCGCTTCTATTATGAAAAAAACACTCCTCACTCTCTCGCTCATCATCTCGGTTGTCGCGCTGGTTCGCGCCGCCGAAGAAAAAGGCTTCGTTCCGCTCTTCAATGGCAAGGACACAGCCGGCTGGCATCTGCGTAATGCATCAGGCCACAACAGTTGGAAGGTCGAAGGCGGCGTCTTGAAGAACACGGTCAACAAAGGGGAACATGGCACTGACCTTGTGACGGACAAGAAGTTCATGAACTTCACGGTAAAGTACGAATATCAGGTGCCAGATAATTCCAACAGCGGCTTTTACCTGCGCGGCCGGCACGAGATCCAAATCCTCGGCGATTTTACCAAGGGCACGACCGGCCTGGGCGGCAACGGGGCGATCTACAACTTCAAAGCGCCGGACAAGTTTGTTTCCAAACCGGGCAGCGAGTGGCAAACCGCGGAGGCGACGATGATTGGCAACAAAATCACCGTCGTGCTCAACGGGGTCAAGATCCACGACAACGTTGAGTGCAACAAAGCCACAGGCAGCGAGATTGACGACAAGGTTGACCAGCCTGGCCCGATTTTCCTCCAAGGCGATCACGGCACGGTTTGGTTTCGCAATATCCAAATCAAAGAGTTGAAATAACATCGTAACGACGGAGGGGAATATGCAATCGCAAATGGAAAAAAAGCATTGCGCAGGCTTTCCAGCCAGCGAGGTTGGGGCTACGGGAAGTGACGCGAGGGCTGTCACTGGTTCGTCGGGTTTGTCGCGACGTAAGTTTATCGCGGGTTCGGCATTGGCTTCGGCTGCGTTCATGATCGTTCCCAGTCATGTCCTCGGGCGTGGTGAAGCGAAATCGCCGAACGAGAAGTTAAACATTGCGGGCATTGGCATCGGCGGCCAGGGCGGGCAGGACATCGGCCAGATGACCAGTGAGAACATCGTCGCACTTTGCGACGTGGACTGGGCTCATGCCGCGGGGATGTTCCAGAGGTTTCCCAATGCGAAGCAGTATAAAGATTATCGCAAGATGCTGGAGGAGCAGAAGGACATTGACGCTGTCGTCGTCGCCACGCCCGATCATCAGCACGCGATCATCTCGATGGCGGCGATCAAGGCGGGCAAACACGTCTATTGCGAAAAGCCGCTGACACACACGGTTTGGGAAGCGCGGCAACTCGCCAAAGCGGCGCGCGACGCCAAGGTCGCCACGCAAATGGGCAATCAGGGCCAGGCTTCCGAGGGCACGCGCCGATTGTCCGAGATGATCATGGACAACGCCATCGGCCCCGTGCGCGAAGTCCACGTGTGGACGGACCGCCCCTCCAACGGCTTGTTCAACGTCTATTGGCCGCAAGGCGTAGATCGCCCACAGGACACGCCGCCCGTTCCGAACACGCTCGAATGGGACTTGTGGCTCGGTCCGGCACCCGCTCGGCCGTATCACCCGGCTTATCTGCCATTCAAATGGCGCGGCTGGTGGGATTTTGGAACCGGCGCGCTCGGAGACATTGGTTGTCATGCGTGTGATCCAGTGTTCCGCGCGTTAAAGCTTGGGCATCCGCTCAGCGTGGAAGCAAGTTCCACCCGAGTGAACAAGGAAACGTATCCGTTGGCTTCGATGGTCACATACCAATTTCCGGCGCGCGGGGAAATGCCGCCGGTGAAACTCGTTTGGTACGACGGCGGATTGCGTCCTCCGCGTCCCGAAGAACTTGACGAGGGTACGTTGATGGGAACAAACGGCCACTTGTTCATCGGCGACCGCGGCAAGATTCTGTCGGATCGGAGAGGTTACGTCCTGATCCCGGAGAAGCGCCAAAAGGAATACGGCGACTCGCCGAAAAAGCTGCCGCGTTCAGCCGGCCATTATCAGGAATGGATTGACGCGTGCAAAGGCGGCCAGCCTGGCGGCTCGAATTTCGACTGGGCCGGGCCGCTCACGGAAGTGGTCCTTCTCGGCAACGTCGCGCTTCAGT
>CAZNOE010001112.1:0-2075 GCA_964574525.1 uncultured Bifidobacteriaceae bacterium | reverse complement strand
CAACGCCGTCAGTCATCATGGTGAGACAGAACGGGCAACCAACCGCCACCGTCTTCGCCCCTGTATCCAACGCTTCTCTCGCGCGTGTGGAGCAGACGCGTTTTTTCGGATCCTCCTCCATCCACATTCGGCCCCCGCCCGCGCCGCAGCAAAACGTCTTATCCCGGTTGCGCGGCATTTCGCGAATCTCACGGGCCGTTAAGCGGGAACCGCCGGCGACCGCTTTCAAAATGTCGCGCGGTGAGTCGTGGATGCCATTCACCCGGGCCAGATAACACGGGTCATGATAGGTGATCACATCGCTGGAGGACGCCCCATCAGTCTTGAGCCGTCCTTCGGTCAGCAATCGTTCCAGGAATTGGGTGTGATGGATTACCTCGTAATTCCCGCCAAATTGCGCGTAATCTTTGAGCAGAGAGTTCAGACAATGCGGACAATGCGTGATGATTTTCCGGACGTTGTATTTCGCGAGCGTGGCGATGTTGGCTTGAGCCAGTTCCTGAAAGAGAAATTCGTCACCCAACCGGCGGGCGGACTCGCCGGTGCATTTTTCCTCGCGGCCTAGAATCGCGAAATTCACATTTGCATGTTTCAGCAACTTCACGACGGCGCGCGCCACGCGTTGCGCTCGGCGGTCATACGATCCGGCGCAACCGATCCAGTAGAGCAGTTCAAAGCCCGGGTTATCCTTCACCGTCGGCGCGCCAATGCCTTCGGACCAGTTGGCGCGCTCGGCAGCGGGGAGTCCCCAAGGATTGCCACTTGATTGCATCCGGCGCAACGCGGTCGCCGCCGTGCCGCTCACCGCGCCTTCACCGACGCGGTTTCGCCGCAGGTCGGTGAGCAGCGTGAGGGGATCAATGCGCACCGGACAGACGCGCACGCACGCGCTGCAGGCCGTACACGACCAGAGCGTTTCGGGCTGGATTGTCTCGTCGTGCAAAGCTCGTTGATGTGAAGCGCCCGCGGCGTCGCCTGTCGTTATCCGTGTTGCATGCTGCGCGAGGTTCAAACCCATCAGTGCTTTCAGGTCCTGCACCACCTTTTTCGGTGAGAGCGGCTTGTCAGTTGCGAACGCCGGGCACGCTTCTTCGCAACGACCGCATTCCATACAGGCGTCAAGGCTCAGCAACTGTTGCTGAGTGAAATGCTCGATGGCGCTGACGCCGATGCGCTCCGTCTTTTCCACTTCCTCCATTGACACCGCCACCATCCTGCCAAGTTCCGGCTGCGCGAAGAGAAGATTGAGCGGCCCGGCGATGATGTGCAGCAGGCGCGTGTAGGGAACTGAGGCGATGAAGCCAAACACCAACACCGCATGAATCCACCAGATGGCTTGGTGAGTGGAACGCGCGCTGGCTTCCGTCATTCCGGAAAACCAGTGGGAGATCCACAGGCCGACTGGCGAGCAATTGGCCGCAACGCCGGTGGGCTGTTGCCAAATGATGCGCAGTCCTTCGACGACATAGCCGCTGATGCCGATGGCCAGGAAAGAAATGATCACATACCAGTCCGTCGCACGATGGCCGACGCTGGCGGGCCGGCGCATCCGCCGCCAGAAAAACAAAACGCAGCCTGCCAGGAACAGCACCCCAAACACATCGAGCGTGAATTCGTAAATGACGTAATAAGTCCCACGATGAAATTTCAGAGCCTCGGAAACCCCCGAGCTGATGTGGTCTATCTCCAGCATCGTGGTGCCGAGGAACAACACCATGAACCCGGCGAACAACGCGAGGTGCGCCCAACTCGGCAAGCCACGGCCCCGCACGCGCTTTTGGCCGAGTCCCTCGGTGAGCAAACGCCGGAGGCCCGGTTTCAGTTTGCGGCAAATCTGCTGGAAGTTTCCGACAATGAGTTCGCGCACCCCGATGGGCGCGCCCTGCCGCCACAGCTTGAACCGCAACCATAACCCGTACGCGAACACCACCATGCTGGCGACGGTGAGGCAATAGAAGAGAACCACCGAGGCGTGCGGGATGTTACCGAACGTTTCGCGGGTGGGCGTCATTCGCTACGAATCATTTCCTCAATTTCTCGATCAACTCCGGCACGACCTGGTAAGCATCTCCAAC
>CAZNOE010001111.1:0-2085 GCA_964574525.1 uncultured Bifidobacteriaceae bacterium | reverse complement strand
AGCGGCTCGCGCACTGCGAAGAACATTCGCCCGACGATCAACAGCTACATGTTCGCCAACGCCCGGGCCATCGCGCGGATCGCGGCGTTGGCGAACAGACCGGAGCTGGCGCGCAAATTCGAACAGAAGGCCGATGAGCTGAAGCGGCTCGTTGAAAGCTCGCTTTGGGACGACAACGCGAAGTTCTTCAAAACGCGATTGGAAAATGGGCGACTTTCTGACGCGCGCGAAGCGATCGGTTTTGTTCCTTGGTGTTTCGGATTGCCGGGAACAGGCTTCGAGAAAGCATGGTCGCATTTGACCGACTCACAAGGCTTCCGCGCGCCGTTCGGCATTACCACCGCCGAGCGGCGGCACCCGCAATTCCGCTCACACGGCGTCGGCACGTGCGAATGGGACGGCGCGGTCTGGCCCTTCGCCACGTCGCAAACGCTCAACGCTCTTGCGAATGTGCTACGCGACCAATCCGCAGGACAGGCGGCGCGCCTGTCTTTAACTTCAAGAGACTACTTCGATGCCTTCCTCAGCTACGTCCACAGCCAACACGCCGAGGGCAAGCCCTACGTCGGCGAGTATCTTGATGAAGTCACCGGCGATTGGATCAACGGCAAAAACGACCGCAGCCGTTACTACAACCACTCGACGTTCGCCGACCTGCTCATCACCGGCGTCGTCGGTCTGCGTCCACAGGCGGACGACATAGTGGAAGTTTTTCCGCTGCTGCCCGGGGGCACGTGGGACTGGTTCTGCCTCGACGGCGTGAAGTATCATGGCCGCATGCTCACCGTGATTTGGGACAAAGACGGCTCGCGCTACCGTCGTGGCACGGGTTTGATGATCGTGGCGGATGGAAAGCAAATCGCGCAAGCAGTCAAACTTGAGCGCATCCCGGGGAAACTGCCATGAACCCAACGCGCCTGATTTATCAAGCCGCGAAGCTGGTCGTCCTATCCATCCTTTTCGCCCCACCCTCCCTTCACGCCGCTCCGCAAAAATCAGCGATCATCTCCCTCGGCAAAGACGGTCACCTCGCCTACGACGCGGACGAACACGGAAATCGCGTGCCGGACTTTTCCCACTGCGGCTACGCTGGGGGCGACCGCCTGATTCCCAACGCTCCGGTGCGCGTCGTTGTCGAACCGAAGCCCGGCGACAGCGGCGCACGAATCCAACAAGCAATTGATTACGTCGCCAGCTTGCCGCCCGACACGAATGGCATTCGCGGCGCGGTGCTGCTTCTGAAAGGCAAACACGAAGTTGCCGGCAGCCTGCTCATCACCAACTCGGGCGTCGTTCTGCGTGGGCAAGGTATGGGCAGGGGCGGCACGCAACTCGTCGCCGCAGGGCTGGATCGGCGCACGTTTATCCGCATCGCCGGGCGTTACGACCAAGTCATGCGCACCAATTCTTTCTGGCAGGTTGCGGAAGATTACGTTCCCGTTGGCGCAGCCAGCTTTCGTGTTAAGGACGCCCGTGGGCTGAAACGCGGCAACACGATTCGCCTTATCCGTACCAGCACGCAGGAATGGATCGAGCGTCTTGGCGCAACTGAGTTTGGCGGCGGAATCGGCGGCGGTTGGAAACCCGGAACGCGCGACATCATCTGGGATCGCGTCATCAAATCCATCGAAGGCGACCTTGCCACCCTTGACGCGCCGATCACGACTGCGATTGAGAAAGAGTTCGGTGGCGGTCGCGTTGAGGATTATTCGTGGGCGGGGCGCATCTACAACGTTGGCGTGGAAAACCTCCGCCTCGAATCCACGTTCGACGCCAGCAATCCCAAGGACGAAAACCATTCATGGTGCGCCATCACGATGGAGAACACCGCGGATGCTTGGGTTCGCCAGCTCACCTTCAAACACTTCGCCGGTTCGGCGGTGGCGATCTACGAGTCTTGCAAGCAAATCACCGTGCAAGATTGTCTTTCGCTTGCTCCCGTATCCGAAATCGGCGGCTATCGTCGTCACACGTTTTTCACGATGGGGCAACAGACGCTCTTTCTTCGTTGTTACGCGGAGGAGGGGCGTCACGATTTCTCCGTCGGCCACTGCGCCGCCGGGCCAAACGCCTTCGTCCAATGCG
>CAZNOE010001110.1:0-2087 GCA_964574525.1 uncultured Bifidobacteriaceae bacterium | reverse complement strand
ATTTTTTGAATCGCTTTCGATGGTTAACGGCTGCCCGGTGCGGAGGCCCGCCGGTTCGAGCACCACGGTTTCGCCCGCGCCCAGGCCGGAAACAATTTCCACCCAATCCGTCCCACGACGGCCGGTCGTGACCGTCTTTTCCACCGCCTTGCCGTCCTTGACGACAATGACTTTCTCGATCCCGGCAAAAACAATGAGCGCATTGGCCGGCACGCTCAAGCCCTCCTCGCGTTCATTAATGACAACCTCCGCGTGAGCGAACAATCCCGCCCGCAACCCGCCGCGATTGGGCACGTCCGCTTCCACCTGCAACATGCGGTCCATCTCACGAATCGCCGGCGCAACGCGCGCAACCTGGCCGGAATAAACGTTCGTATCTCCCTCGACGCTGACACGCACGCCCTGGCCGACGCGCACAGCGACAGACTCGCGCTCCGGCACATCAAGGCGCAAGCGCAGCGGGTCGGTTTGAACGAGCCGGAAAATCGGCGTGCCCACGGCGACGTAATTCCCAACGCCCGCAATGCGCGCCGCAATCGCGCCGCTGAAGGGCGCCTTCACACGTGAACGGCTGAGACTGAGCTGCGCGATGGCCTCGGCGGCCTCGGCGGAAGTGACGTCGGCCTGAGTCTTGCCGGCTTCGGCAACCGCCAGATCCAGCTCGCTGCTCGAAGCAATCTTTTCCTGCTGCAATTCCTGAACGCGCTTGAGATTTTGCGCGGCGTTGGCGGCGCTGGCTTTCGCTTTGACAAGGTTCGCCGCGGACTGGCGGGCGAGCGCCTCGTAAGACGTGGTGTCAATCAGCGCCAGCTCCTGCCCGGCGGTCACCCGGTCGCCGACGTCCACGTGGTTCTTTTCAATCTGCCCCGCGACTTGCGCGGCCACGGTGGCCTCATCGTGGGCCGACAGCGTGCCCATAACCTGGAGCGTGCGCTCCATGGGCCGCAACTCTGCGCGCGCGATTCGCACGGCGCGGGGCGCGGCTTCGGGTCGGCCCGACTTCGGTGCGTCAGCCTTTTTGCAGGACGCCAGCAGAAGGGAGCAAAACGCGCCGGCCAGGATGAAATGCTTGAACCCGAACTTCATTGCCGGAGCCTACACAAAACCCAAACCGCCGTCGAGGAACTGGCAATCATGGGTGGGTTATTTTGCGGCCGGCAACGCTTCCGCCGGCAGTGGTTGCGCCTCGCGCTTCGGTTTCAACTTTTCGGTCACATCGCTGAAGAAGGTGTAAACCACCGGCACGACGAACAACGTGAGAAACGTGCTGGTGAGCATGCCGCCCACCACCGCGATGCCCATCGGACGGCGGCTTTCCGCGCCGGCACCGAAGCCAATCGCAATCGGCAGAATGCCGGCGATGGTCGAGAAGGCCGTCATCAGAATCGGGCGCATCCGGACGAGGCCTGCCTGCGTCATCGCTTCATGCGATCCAACGCCCTTCGCCACTTGTTGATTGGCGTACTCGACGAGGAGGATTGAATTCTTGGTGACCAGACCGATGAGCAGCACCAGACCCACCAGACTGAAGAGGTTGATGTTCATCGCGGGAATCGGCGGATACAATCCCACTTTCCCGCCGAAGTCCAGCAGCCAGAGCAGACCAAAGGCGCCGATGGCCGCGAGCGGCAGCGCGATCATCACCGTGAGCGGATGAACGAGACTCTCGAACTGCGCCGCGAGCGTCATGTAAATGATGACCATCGCCAGGATCATCACCCACCATACTTCATTGCTCGTCTCGTTCAGGCTTTTCGCATCGCCGCCCCAGGAATAAAGAAATCCCGGCGGCAATTCCTTGGCCAGCATGGCTTCGACCTCTTTGACCACGGTTCCGATGGGCACGGTACCGGGCGAGGCGGTAATGCTGGCGCTGCGCAGTCGGCCATAATGATTGATCGAGTTGGGCGCGGCGCCCTGCTCGTGCGTGACGAGGCTGCTGAGTTGAATCAACTGGCCTTTGTTGTTCCGGACAAAAATCTTGTCCAGGTCTTGCGGCGTGAGCCGCGATTCCCGCGCCAGTTGCGCCATCACGTAGTATTCCTTGCCGCCAACTTTGATGCGGCTCAGGTCGAGTCCGCCAAAAA